>CAJWFU010000059.1:0-8947 GCA_913031315.1 uncultured Phycisphaerae bacterium
TCTTCTCCGTGGGCGAGAACCACGGTGGCCCCGGAATCAAGAAGGCTCCGTGCGATCATTCCGGCCCAGGGAACGTGATGGCCTTCGCTACGCGGTTCGAAGAGCAGGACCCGCATCGTCAACGACCCGCCAGGGTGAGGACCGCTTCGGCCAGGCGTTCGTATTCGGAGTCTTCGTTGTACACGTGCACGCTGAATCGGACCAGCCGCTGGCCTTCGTGGATGATGATCGGTGCTTCGATGCGGTGTTCTGCCAGAAGACGGCGATGAATCTCATCCAACTCGATCGCCAGTCGACCATCGGGGCCCGACACCTCGTTGCTGGGGCTCAATGACGGCCCTCCATGATCCGGTTGAAGCGAATCCGGCAATTTCACGGTCGCCATGAACCCCGTCATCGAGCCATCCAGCGGGCAGATCGGCTCCACCCCGAAGCGGTCGCAGAGCATCTCGTGGGTCTTGACGGTCAGACGTTGGTTGCGGCGTCGCACCGCGTCCCAGCCGCCGAACCGATCCATGAACCTGATGGCATCCGGAGCGGTGAGCCAGGGCGTCGGATCATGAGTGCCGGGCCAGTCGAACTCGGCCGCGAACGATTGATCGAGGTGATGACTGATCACCGGTGGTTTCATCGATGAGGCGAGATCCTCGCGGACGGTGATGATCGCCGCCCCTCGGAGTGCGGAGGTCCACTTGTGAAGATTCCCGGTCCACGCCGCCGCTCCGGCCGCTTCCGCCGCCGGCCGATCGATCATGCCGGGGGCATGGGCGCCGTCGACGATGGTTTCAATTCCGCGGGACGCGGCCATTTCAATCAATGCCGCAATGGGCAGAATCAGCGCCGTCGGGGAGGTCACCTGATCAAGCACGAGAAGTCGAGTTCGCTTCGTCATCGCCGCTTCAAACGCAGCGATCACATCATCGGGGCCCTCGACCGGGAGCGGAAGCGTCACTTTTCGCGGAACGATTCCCCGTCGCCGACCGGTGAGCACCAGGGTCTGCCAGACGGCGTTGTACCCCTGGTCAGCGTGCAGGACTTCGTCGCCTGGCGCGAGGGCGAGGGACTGAAGCATGGCATTCATGCCTTCCGTGGCATTGCCGACGAAAGCAGTCCGCTCCGGTGCGCTGCCGAGAAAGGTCGCCATTTCGATCGCCGCATCCCGGATGCCGGTGCTTCCTCGTCGCCAGACGCCATCCACGGGATTCGATTCGATCTCCAGCCGATGGCGGGCCGCTCGCTCCAGAAGTTCGACGGGAATCGCCCCGAAGGAACCATGATTCAAGAAGATCAGATCCGGGTCGAGGGCCCAGTGACGCCGGGCGTCGCTCCCGAATTTTTCTACGTCCACGTCCTCGGGCGTCGGTTGATTCGATTGGTTGGAACCCATGTCAGAAACCTACCACTTCACCCATGGAGCGACCTGAGGCTTGATCGACGAATTTGGGCGGGCCTCCCAGATCTCGGCAACACCATCGTTAGGTTGGGTCAAGCCAGCCCGATGTTCGGGCGGCCGACCTCGCCTTGTCACCGGCCCCCGGCGAGGCGAGGTCGGTTTTTTGTAACTCAGGCGGCTTTTGCGGCCCGATCTCCACTTTCGGGTTCTGGACGGGTTAACATTCCCCGAACGAATATTGGAGAAGAACCCGACCATCTTCCGAACAGACTCTTGGCCCGGAGATGTTGGTTCTCCGGGTGGGCCAGTCACGGTCCTTCCTGCGGTACCCGGTATCGCCCGTCCAGTTCGGATTCATGGCCTGGTTTTCCAGTCCGGATCCCCAGTTCGAGGTCGTCATGTCCATGCCTCTCGTTCAACTCGGCCCTGGTGGTGACTATGTCCGACGCATCGTGGCCGATGGTGATCGTCTCCGGGTCATCAGTCGAGCCTTCGAAGCGGGGCTCCCAGATGGACGCCTGGTGCAGGCTCCGCCGAGAAAGCGGCCGGAAGCCTCCCCTGTCCGTCGTTTCCTGCACTGGCTCGGCCTGATTCAGGACGAACGAATCGACGAACAGCTGAACGAAGACGCGCCGTCCAGAACCGCCGCACCAATCGATCCCCTGGTCGCACGGCGATACCACGAACCGGCGACCGATCCCTTTGCGGTTCATTGTGATCGGGCGGGACTCGAAGCCGTGGTCGGCATCGACCGTCTCGAAATCAGTCGAACGGCCCTGTGCTCCTCGCGATCCTTGCGAAGCGTACAAGAGGTCCGTCCCGAGATCCGCACGCCGGATCCCGTCCAGGATGAACCTGTTCATCCCCCGCTCCCGTCGCCGGAGGTGGAGCTGCTCCGCTCCACCTCTTCGGCGATTGGTGGCCAACGTGTCAACATCGCTCGAGTCACGGCCCAGGCTGTCCTTGAGCATCGTCGCCGTGGTACCCATCGATCAACCGCCGGGGCCGTCTCCGGCCCTGCCGTCACTTCGGTCGAGGGACGCCCGACCGAATTCCGTCATTCCACCTCCGCCCCCCCTTCCCCCCGGGAGTCGACCCGTGAATCTCACGCCGAAGCAACTTCGTGTTCTGGACTTCGTTCGCACCTATCGGGAGAGCAACGGCTGTTCCCCGACCATGCAGGAAATCGCGGACGAGCTCGGCGTGAGCAAGGTCACGGTCTTCGAGCACGTCGGAGCGCTCGTGGACAAGGGGGCCATGACTCGCGAGCCGAACAAGGCACGCTCTTTGTCGGTGGTCGCTGACACCGCCGGGGAGGGGCTCGCCTTTCGGCTGGCGGGGCGGATCGCCGCCGGGCGACCGATCGAGAAGTGCGAGACTCACGAAGAGTTGCATCTCGGCGAGATCTTCGGTCCTCGTCTGGGACGCAACGGCGAGATGTTCGCCCTGCAGGTCGAAGGCGAGTCCATGCGTGATGAAGGCATTTTCGACGGGGATTACGTCATCGTGGAGAAACGTTCGACGGCGAGAAACGGCGAACGAGTGGTCGCACTGCTTCCCGATGGGGAGTCGACCCTGAAGACATTTTTCCGGGAACAGGATGGCACCATTCGACTTCAACCCGCCAATCCGGAATTCGAACCGATCATCGTCCGCGATTGTCGAGTCCAGGGTGTGGTGATCGGCGTTCTACGGCGATATTGAAAGAACGACGCCGAGCCGGGGAAGGCTCGGCGTCGTTCTTTTCGGTTGGTTCCGGCGGGAAGGAACAGAGGCTCAGTCAGCCTTCAGTGGTCCATCGGTCGATCATCCGGCCGAGGTCGGCACCGTCGACGACGTTGTTCCCATCAAGGTCCGCGAGGGTCTTGGGCGACGCCGGGCCCCAGCTGGCGATCAGGAGTCCGAGGTCTTCGGCACCAACCGATCCGTTGTTGCTCAGGTCCGAGGTGCGGTAGACGGTGACGCTGCCGTTACGAGGGTCGAGGGACGGTGTGTCTCCAAAGTAATTGAAGAACATCACATTGCTGAGGTCGACGGGAATGACCGTGCCGGCCGGGGTGTTTGCCGGGATTGGGACTTCGATGGTCACCAGATTGTGATCCCCGGGATCGACCTGGTCCTCGGTGAAGATGCAGGCGGCGCCAACCGAGGGGTTGAGTGCGGGGGCATCATCCCAGCCGTCCCAGCTGGTGCTGAAGATCGGTCCGTCGTAGCGGACGTCAGAAACTTCGAGGCTCCCCGGGGCGACGTTGAAGCCAAAGCCACCGATCAGGTCGACCGTGGTCGCCCGAATCTGAATTTCGGCCGTCTGTCCCTGGGTGCAGTTCGTGTCGGCTGCCTTGAGCAGGACGCCATCTCCGGCGAGGGCGGCGGTACAAGGGAGAAGAACGGCAAGAGTGGTCATGTGAATCGTGAAACTGGTCATGTGGTGTTACCTCCGCCGCTCAGTAGGGAGCCGCAGGGTGAGTATGACACATCCGCGGTTGAAAACGTCAAAAACCTCAAAACGGCCGATTTCTGGCCCTTCCGGGAGGGTTGGGCGTCGGATTCAGCCTTGAGGTGCCGGGTTCACGGCGTCGGCCAATGGCTGGACGAATCGCCGTGCGGCCTCCTCGAGCGGGCGACCCTCGGCCTCGGCCGCCGCCAATGATCGAACCAAGGCAGAGCCGACGATGGCTCCCTGTGCGTCCGCGAGGGCCGCTTGGACATGGTCTGGGGTTGAGATTCCGAAACCTGCGGCCAGAGGCAGGGACGTCACCAGTTTGAGAGCCTTGACTCGATCGCCAAGGTCAGGGGCATCCGCTTGTTGTCCGGTGAGTCCGGCTCGGGCGAGCAGGTAGATGAATTCACTGGCATCGGCGGCAATTCGGGCGGCCCGCTCTGGACTGGTATCCGGCGCAATCAGGCTGGTGAAGGCGATGTTTCGGGCGAGTGCACGGGTTCGGTGAGGGCCGATGGCCTCGAGATCCGCGTCGGGCAGAATCACACCGTCGAAACCGGCGTCGGCCAACCGGTCGATGAATGCCGGGCCGCCCAGCCGGTCGACGATTGAAATACTGACCATCGCGATCAACGGAAGTTCGGTCGAGGATCGGCAGTGCTGAACCGCGTCGAGCACCGATGCCACGGTGCCGCCCCGGGTGAGGGCGTCGTGCATGGCGGCCGCAATGACCGGGCCATCCGCGATTGGATCGCTGAATGGAATACCGATCTCGACCGCATCCGCGCCACCATCTTCAAGACCCTTCAAGACCTCGGGCAGGGCATCGGGCCGGGGGTGGCCGGCGACGATGAATGGCATGAGAGCGCCACGGCCTTCGGCGTGGCGGCGAGAAAACATGTCGGCAAGGCGTCCCATGGGATTCCATTCTAGCGAGGACGCGGATTTTCGGACCCGAGGGATCGAGTCAACTCCCCCACCCGTCTGGTTTGAGGTGTCCGGCCGGAGACCTGCCAGGTTCTTCCCGGTACCGGTTCAATGGGCGGTCGAGTGATTCGATGAACGTGGCATGCGCGACTCCAAATCTGCATCCAGGCTCTTTGCACTCGTAGCCACGACGGCGGTCGTTCTGGGAGGATCGTGGTTGCTGATGACCCGGGCGGCGGAGGCCTCCGCGGACCAGGACTGGCGTGGTCGACCGTGGGTGGATTTGTCGTCCGCCATCGGCCCTCCGGTCTGCCGAGCTCTTTCGGCTCGGGTCACATCCCGTGAAAGCGCGGCCCAGCGGCCCAGGGGCCGGAGTTCGCTGCTCATTCCACATGCCGAGCTTGTCCTGGCCGAACCTGGTGCGGTGCATGGATTGGGTGCCGGGGCTTCGAATCGAATTCTCGTCTTCACCGCGGATCCCCGGGCCATCGAGTTTCTAGAGCGACACGTTGACGGCGATCTGGCGGGTTACGTGGGCGAAACCCGGGTGGCGATCGACCGGCCGGGCCCCGTACGGGTGGTCGAGATCGGGCCGAGGGGCCGCGTGGTCGGAGTGCAGGAGATCAGGCCGGTATTCCTCTCCGTCACTCGACGTTGAATGAAGTCATGGTTCCTCGGTACCCTCCGACCGTCGGAGAAATTGATACCGGAGATCTCATTCCATGCCGCGAACGATCAACGAGTGGTTCGATGCGTACGGCCACAGTCACCAGAATCACGTGAACGAAGTGATTCACTGGGTTTGCGTCCCACTGATCGCGTTCAGTCTCATCGCCCTTCTCCATGCCTTGCCGACCGGCCCGTTGGCGACCCTCGTGCCCTGGTTCGACTGGGCCATGGTGTTGGTGTTCTTCGCCCTCGTCTTCTACGTGCGGTTGTCGCTTTCAATCACCATCGGCATGTTGATCCTCGCCGGGATCGCACTGGCGATCATTCTGAACTGGGGCCACTTCATGCCGTGGCCGCTCTGGCCGATCGCGATCGGAATCTTCGTGTTCGCATGGATCGCCCAGTTCATCGGCCACCGGATCGAGGGCGAGAAGCCCTCTTTTCTCGAGGACATTCAGTTTCTTCTGGTCGGTCCAGCGTGGCTGTTGAGCAAGGTCTATCGCAAATTCGGCATTCCCTTCTGAGATGCAAGACGTGTTTCGATTCCATGCTGTCCTCATCTTGATCCTCTTTTCGTTCGAGGTCGCCCTCGCCGATGAGCGGCCGAACGTGCTGCTTCTGGTTTCCGACGACCATCGAGCGGACGTACTGGGGTGTGCCGGGCATCCCATCGTGCAGCCCCCGAACCTCGACCGCCTCGCATTGGAAGGGGTGCGTTTCGATCAGGCATTCGTCACCACCAGCATCTGTGCGGCAAGTCGAGCTTCGATCCTGACGGGCCTGCCGGAGAGTGCTCACCACCACACCTTCGGGCGTCCGGGTCTCCGAGCCTCGCTGGCTCGTTCCACCTATCCGGCCCGGCTCCGTGACCGGGGGTACCGCACCGGATTCGTCGGAAAGTTCGGCATTCGCCTCGAACGCGGACCAGGTCTGGTGGCCGAGATGTTCGATTCCTTCGTGCCCCTGACTGCAGGCCCCTACCGCAAGCAGAAACCCGATGGATCGGTCCGGCACGTGACGGATCTGATCGGTGACGCCTCGATCGCGTTCCTCGCGGAGACGCCTGAAGAAAAGCCGTTCTGTCTCTCCGTGAGTTTCAATGCCGGCCACGCGGAAGATTCCGACCTCGAGGATCACTATCCGCCGGCCGAAACCGAAGCCACCCTGCATGCAGACCTCACCATGCCTCCGCCGCGTCTGGATGACCCGGCGATCTTCGCCGCGCATCCGGATTTCCTACGTACCTCGATGAATCGCGATCGCTTTCACTGGCGATGGGACACGCCGGAGAAGTACCAGCGAAATCTGCGGGACTATTTCCGTCTGCTTGCGGGTATGGATCGAAACATCGGCCGAATTCTGGCGGAGATCGAGCGTCTCGATCGGGCGAGGAACACGGTGGTGATCTTCGTTGGTGACAACGGGTACTACATGGGGGAGCGTGGATTCGCTGGGAAGTGGTCTCATTACGAGGAATCCCTTCGCATACCGCTCGTGGTCTTCGACCCGCGGCTTCCAGTGGACCAACGCGGCCGGGTCGACCACGCCATGGTGCTGAACCTCGACCTCAGACCGACCATCCTGCAGATCGCCGGGATCACCGAAGACTGGTCATCCTCGCCCGGTCGCCCGCTTCCGATCGGAACCCCTGCCGGTTCCCGAGACGGTTTCTTGGTCGAGCATGGAATGAAGCACCCCGAGATTCCACGCTGGATCGGGTACCGCGAAGCGGCGATGAAGTACGCGCGGTATCTCGACCACCCATCCGACGGTGAATTTCTGCACGACCTCGAACGCGATCCGGACGAGTTGGTCAACCTGGCGGATCATCCGGATCGGTCGGCCGATCTGGAACGCCTTCGCAAGAAGTGCGAGAGAGCGCATCAGGTCGCACGGGCGTCCGGGCCATCGCTTCCTCGAGTGCTGCTACTCGGGGATTCCATCTCGATGGGCTACCACGCCGGCGTGGTCGCCGGACTCGACGCCGAAGCGGTGGTCGTTCGTCCAAAGGAGAACTGCGAAGGAACGACGCTCGGCTCGGCACGGATCGACGACTGGCTCAAGCTCGATGGCGGCGACTTCGATCTCGTCCATTTCAACTTCGGCCTTCATGATCTCAAGCGGATCGGTCCGGGCGGAACTTCCTCGACTGATCCGAGGGATTCCCCCCAGGCGGACCTGAAGACCTACGAGCGACAGTTGCGAGTGATCGTCGAGAGCATCATCGCCAACGGCGCGATTCCAGTCTTCGCCACCACCACACCGGTGCCCGAAGGGCGGGTCAGGCCTCATCGAGATCCCGAAGACGTGGATCGGTACAACGCGGTCGCACGACGCCTCATGACCGAGCATGGCATCATGATTTCAGATCTCCACCGCGGAGTCGCGAGTGGGATCGGAGAACTCCAGCGACCGGTGGATGTCCACTTCACGCCCCGGGGATCCGCCGCGCTGGCCGCACTGGTCACTCGTTCGATTCGAGATTCACTTCGGCGGCAATGATGGCCGAGCGGTGAAACGGACACCCTCAGCAGGGTCCCCATTCCGAGAAGAGCACACCGAGGTCCGCGGGGCCGACCATGCCGTCGTCATTGAAGTCCGCGGGGCAGCCGCCCTTGCAGACTCCCCAGAAGCCGATCAGAATCCCGAGGTCGTCGGAATCGACGCGGCCATCGGCATTGAAATCGGCTGAAACGCATCCGCCGATCGGTACTTCTTCGTACCGCCTGGATTCGAAGCGGGAGACGCCATTGGTCTGCTCACCGGCCAGGACGATCCGACTTTCAGAGCCTGATACCGCACCGAGGGTCCCAGGTTCGATTCCCGGGATCGGGACTTCCGAACGCAGGTTCAGGGTGAATCGAAGATTCACATCCGGTGCTCCCGTCGAAGGCCAGATCATGGCTTCATAGATGCAAAGCCGCCCCTGATTCGCCCCATCCTCGAAAGCGATCACCACGTCGCGGCCGCCTTCTGAATCCAGGTCGCCCAGCGCGATGGCACGTGCATTCGGAGCGATCGGAACGGAGAAGACCTCGGTCTGCGTTCCATAATCGATCAGGTCGAGACGGCCGGCATCCGTGATGACGAGGGTTTCAGGAATCCCGTCCTCGTCGAGGTCGCCGGACACGAAGTCGATCGCGGTTCCCGAGAGAACGACGGTCTCGACGATCTCGAGTCCCCCGGAGGTCGGGGAGATGGTCCGGATGATCTGCAGCACGGGTTGCGGCACCAACGCATCGGATTCGGCGGCGACGCCGATCACCGAACCGGGATCCTTCTTGTTTTCGTCGTCGATCGGATCGGAAGGCCCGGGCTCGTCACCGACTTCGACTTCGCCGGCCTTGGTCAGATCGTTCGCCGTCGTCTTGTAGGCGCTGGTCTTTCCTCGCGCGTTGCTCGCGGTCGTGATACCGACTCCGGTCGAGTCGGTGAACGAGAACGCATCGGGGATTCTGATGGCGGTGATCGGACACCGGTTCCTCTTCAAGCGAGGTGAATGGACCGGGGCTGAAGAT
>CAJWFU010000060.1:0-8928 GCA_913031315.1 uncultured Phycisphaerae bacterium
CGAATAGGATGTCATCCGTGAATGATGCTGATCCATCTCCGATCGTGACCATGGTCGCGAGGGATCCGGACCTGAGACCGCGGCTGCGAGACGATCTGTCCTGCGTTGCGGCCGGGACCATGGCCGCCTTGAGGCCTGATCGACTCCTGATCGCCTGGCTCACCCTCGTTCTGCTTTGGCTTGGTGGCACCCTCTGGGATGCCAGTATGTCCCTGGATCTCCCGGCCCGAACGGCATCGCCGCGTGATGGACTGGTGCAGCAGTTGATCGTGATGCTCCCGGAGGACCAACGTCCGGTGGCCGGTGATGACGGGCGGATCGACGGACGCTCCTTGCAGGCCGCCTTCACCGATGCCGAGCCGGAAGTGCGTCGTCTGATCGAAGCACACCGGGGACGCGGCGCCTTCGAGTATCTGCGTGAAACGCTCTGGGATGGTTTCGAGGATTCATTCGCGGGCATGATCCAGTTGGATCCGGCTCGCACCTTCGGGGGTTTCGCCCGGTCGGTGGTCACTTCGATCTCCACGCTCTGGATCGAATCGCAGACGTTCTTCGTGGTGTTCGGGGCGTACGGACTGCTTGTTTTCTCCGTGCTCGGCGGGGCGATCTGTCGAATGGATGCCGAACAACTGGCGCGGGATCGAGACCTTCCGATGTTCGGCGTGATCCGCTGGGCCCTCGTTCAGTGGCGACGACTCTGGGGCACTTCGATCCTTCCTCCGATCCTGGTGCTTCTTCTTCTTTCCCCGATCGCGGTGTTGATCGGACTGCTTGCGTTGGTCCCCGGACTGGACGTGGTGGTCGCGATTGGCTGGGGAGTCGCGCTGGTTCCCGCATTCGCGGCGGGAATCCTCTTCGTGGCCTGGCTGGTCTCCCTGCCTTTCCTCGTGCCTGCGGCGGCGATCGAAGCGGGGGACCCCGTCGAGATCACGGTCCGAGTTTCGACCCAGATTCGTCGTCGCCCCGCTCGCGTGATTCTGATCTTCTCGACCGCACTGCTCTCCGGCATGCTCGCCTGGTTGATGGTGTCCGGCGTGGTGGTTCTGACCATCGGTGGGGCCAACGGAGCTCTTGCCGCACTCTTCAACCCCATTGGTCCGGTCCCCACGCCGACCTGGCCCGGCCTCGCCCTTCCCGTGGTCGACGATTCGTTCCGTGAATCGATGGTGGCGACCCGTGAAACCTCGGTGGCGATCCTCGGATTCTGGAACGGCCTGCTGGTCTCCTTCGCCTTCGCCTGGATTCCCTGCTTCATGCTTCACGCCGCTGGTCGGGGGTATCTGGTGCTTCGGCGTTCGGTGGAACGCCTTCCTTTCCACGATCTCGGTGAGCCTTCGCCGCCCCGTTGAGCCATTCCTCGAAGTGGCCTGCAGGCCCGGGGAGCCCTTGAATTGAACGGTTCCGAACCGGAATTCGATGATCGTCTCGCTCGCCGCGCCGCCCGCATGGTGCTCGAACGGGAAGCGGCCGACGTGGAGACCGCGATTCGACGACTCGAAGGGCCGATGCGAATCGTGAGGTTGGCCCGACGTCACCTCGAAGGACTCCGGCTCGCAAGCCTGGGACCGAAAGGGACCGGAGATATTCGTCGCCGGCGGCTCGAGGAAACCCTCGCGGTGATGGAGGCGATCGAAGATCTCGAGGACCGAATGGCCGATGATCGATGGATCTATCGCGGCGTTCGGGCCACCGGACGAATCGCGAGTGGTCACTTCGACCCCGAGAACACCGTGCATCTCCGGTTTCACGGAGATCGGCCGTTGGCGGAACTCGAGGACGAACTTGAATGGCAGGAGATCCTCGAGCCGAGCTTCAGCTCGACCAGGACCCGCCATGGGATGATCTCCTCATTCGATTTCAAATTGCAGGGAGGTGGGTTTCGAATCTATCGATGCCCGCCCGATCAGATCCCACTCGACGGTCCGAATCTGATGACGGGCGTTCCGGTACCGGTGGCGGATCCGCTTGCATTGAGTCGGTTGATCGCCGACTTCGACGGGTGATTCAGGACCCCGGGGTCGCCGCCGGTTTCGAAGAGCGAGGCGGCTTCGAAAAGTCCGGAGCCCGGCCGGGGGGAACGAACCTCGCGGGTTCGAGGGCCGAACCGACGGATTGAAGTCGGATCATCGGTTCGTGGCTTTGGTGAGTTCGTGGAGGATGCCGCCGATCGCAGCCGCCCTGGCGGCCTCGATCCCCGTCTCCCCGAGACCCCCGCCGACGTGCGGTGTCATCACGACGTTGTCGAGTCGATGAAACGGATGACTGGAGGGGGGGGTGTTGGCGCGGGCGTCCTCTCCGGCCGGAACCCGCCACCAGACGTCGATGCCCGCTGCGAAGAGTCGGCGGTCCGCGAGCCGGGCGTACACGGCATCCTCATCAAGAACGGATCCCCGCCCGACATTGACCACGATGCCCCCCGGCATGGCGTCCAGCACGCCTGCATCCACCACGCCATCGGTGTCGGGGCCAGCGGGAACGGCGATGAGGAGGGCGGTTGCGTCGCGCACCCGGGCCGCGAGATCCTTGGAAGACCAACGATTCCGTGTCGACGGTCGGCCGAGCATCTCGACCGTCATGCCCAGGCCGAGAAGAGTGGACTGAATCCGGCTTCCGATCGCTCCTCGTCCCAGAATGACCGCCTTGGAGCCATGAAGACGAAGAGACCCTCGTGGTTCATACCGCTGTCTCCAGTCATGCCTTCGAAGGTCGGCGTCGAGCGAAGCGATGCCTCGGGCTGCGGCCAGCAACAAGCCGACCGCGGTTTCCGCGGCGCTGATGGCGTTGTGGTGGATGTTCCGAACCTGCAGGTCTCCCCGGCCCGAATCACGAATCGCGTCGAGCAGCAGCGGCGGGATTCCCGCCCAGGGGACGATGATGGTCTGCAGGGCTGGGCGGGCCCGCAGCAGTTCCGGCGTGATCCGACTCCCGATGAGGACCATCGCTTCCGAAGGAAGTTCGGTGGTCGGACCTCGGGTCAGACGGATCTCCGATGGAGCCGCATCCTCCAGCAGCTGGAAGAATCGATCACCCTCGGCCCCGGGGCGGGGCGTGACCGACTGGGCGTCTCCATCGACCGCGACGTGCACCAATACCGGCATCTCAGTGGCTCAGCCGAGTCCACCCTTGAGATCACCGCTGAATCGGGAGCGAAGCTTCCTCATCTCCGGATCCTCGGCCCTGGCGGCGGTGGATTCGCCTCCGCGTCCGGGCTGCCCGGCGGGGCGTTCTTCAAGGGCCTTCTTTGAAAGGCTGATCCTTCCCTTGTCGGGATCGATCGACAGAATCTTGACCTGAACGACTTCGCCGGCGCGGATTTCGCGATCGACTCGATCGATGCGCCGGTGGCTGATCTCCGAGATGTGGAGCAGGCCTTCGACTCCTTCGGCGACTTCCAGAAAGGCTCCGAAATCGGTGATCTTCTTGACCGTTCCCGCCACGGTGGCTCCGGCTTCCAGGGTGTTCATGATCTCGGACCGTGGGTCCGAGAGCACGGCCTTGCGACTCAGTCCGATCTTGGGCTGATCGCCGCTGGTGTCGATCTTGGTCACCACCACATCGAGCTGCTCGCCGACCTTGACCACCTGGCCGGGGTCCCGGACTCGTTCGTGGGTGAGTTCACTCACATGGATGAGTCCGTCGATTCCGCCGAGATCCGCAAAGGCTCCGAACGCCTGAATGCTCGTGATGACCGCGGTTCGGCGCTGGCCGGGTTCGAGGGTGGCGAGGAGCTTTTCGGCGCTGGCGGCCCGTTCCTCCTCCTGAACCGCCCGGCGGCTCAGAATCAGTCGGCCCTTCTTCTTGTCGAGCTGGGTCACTCGACAAGAGATCTTCTCGCCCAGCATGACCGAGATATCTGGAATGTGCCGGATATCGACCTGGCCGGCCGGCATGAAGCCGGTGTGATGGGCGACTTCCACTTCGAGTCCGCCCTTGTTGACCCCGGTGACTCGTCCTTCGATGGTCTGGCCGACCTCGAGATTGCCCCAATCAGCCTTCTGGACCGAACCGGGGAGGCTCAGAACGAACATGCCTTCGGCATCCATGCGTTCCACGAGGAATTCCGCATCAGTTCCAATGGGAGGCTCGGATTTGAACTGGGACAGGGGGCAGACCCCTTGTCGCTTGGGACCGAATTCCACCAGAACATCGCTCCCTCGAACCAGCACGATGCGGCCGGTGCGGGTTCGGCGGCCGTCCTGCATCTTGATTCTCGAGCCTGCGGCGGGTTCGGTTTCATCGGCCAAAGCCATCAAATCGATCCCCGCGAGGGCATCCGAGATTTCCTCTTCGAGGTTCTTGGCAGCCGGAGGATCCGGAGCCACGGTCGGTTTCGTGGCCGATGCTCCCTCGGGATTCGTCGTACTTCCAGTTCCCGCGTCGGTTGCGGGTTGGCCGGCAACAGATCTCATGGCGGCGTCGATTTCGCTCGCCATGGCATCAGGAATGCCGGTTTCAGTGCTGGATCCGCCGGTGTTGGGGGCGGAAGCGCTGGAAGAGGGGGGCGTGGGCTGCCCGGAATCGGACGGCGTCGGAACGTTGGAATCGGGGTCGGTCATCGAAGTCTCCGTGGTCGAAAGAAGCCGACCAGTCAGAAGGATACCGATCTGAGAGAACGGAACCGAATCTGAGGTGACACTCGTATCGGAGTTTCGAGGATGGACGGTGTCCCGCATGGCGGCGACCACGGTTATATTCCTCGACTCGGCCGGGGATCATCACCAACTGGAGATGGTCCGGGTCGAATGTTCGAAGGCGGAGTGTTTCCGCCTGGAATCGAACGAGTTTGACGTCCTTTCAGACGCAGTTTCAGCCCACAGAGACGAGGCGATCGAATGGCAGGAAGCAAGGCCGCATGGGGTATCGAAGTTGGCTCCTACGCCGTGAAGGCGATTCGACTCGAGCGATCGGGCGATCAGGTGGTCGTCTCGGACTTCGGCGAGTTTCCGCACAAAAAGCCGCTGAGCACGCCAGATCTCGATGTTGACGAGATGATTCGGTTGACGCTCGGCCAGCTCGTGAGCCAGAAGAATCTTGAAAAAGATCTGCTGGTCATGAGCGTGGAGGGCCGCTCCTCGCTGCCTCGCTTCGCGAAGCTTCCGCCGGTCGAGCCCAAGAAAATCCCCGACATCATCAAATTCGAGGCGGCGCAGCAGATTCCGTTCCCGATCGAAGAGGTCGAGTGGGATGCCAAGGTCTTCGAGTCCGAGGACTCTCCGGAGACCGAGGTCGGCATTTTCGCGATCAAGAAGGACGAGCTGAACCACCGCCTGGCGATGTGGAGCGAGCACGGACTCGCCCCGAGGACGATCAATCTTGGTCCGGTGTCCGTCTTCAACGCCGTTCACTTCGATCTGGCCGGAGTGGGTCGGAAGCCGTTCGTGGTTCTCGACATCGGTACCCGCTCGAGTGATCTGGTCGTCGTCGATGGTGACACCTGTTGGATCCGCACGTTCCCGATCGGGGGCAGCGACTTCACCGAAGCCATCGCCGAAACCTTCAAACTGTCGTATTCCAAGGCGGAACGCCTGAAGCAGGAGTCGGGCACCAGCAAGTACGCCAAGCAGATCATGCAGGCGATGAGACCGGTCTTCGGCGACCTGCTTGAAGGTGTGCAGCGATCGATCAACTTCTACGAGAACTCTCACCGCGGGGTCAAGATCGAGACCGTGCTGGGCGTCGGAAGCACGTTCAAGATCCCCGGGCTCCGCAAGTTCCTCGGGGCCCAGCTCGGGCTCAACGTCGCACGATTCGACGAGTTCCGCCGACTGCAGGTCGAAGGCCGCATGGCCTCGGACTTCGCCGGGCACTGTGTCAGCATGGCGACGGCCTACGGCCTCGCCCTCCAGGGCATCGGTGAAGCGGAGATCGACGTCAACCTCGCACCGTCGGAGATGCTTCGCGAACAGGAGTGGGGCTCCAAGACCAAGTGGTTCATCGCGGCGGCGGGCATCGCCATCCTCGCCAGTGGATTCATGTTCATGGGGCCGCTTCGGGCCCAGAGCAGCATGGGTGCCGGGATGGTCCGCGGTCAGACCGAAGTCGACAAGGTCGTGCGACTGGCGAAGCAGCACAAGTCGGAAATCGACCGTATCTCGGCCGAATCGGCGATCGGATTCACCGCCACCAATCTGGAACGGTTGCTTGATGATCGAGGCGTGTGGTCGCATCTGGTCACGGATGCGATGAATGCCGTCGCGTCCGCGGGTCCGCAGCCCGAACTGCTCGGATCGGATCTCGAGAAGATCAAGGCGATCAAGCACACGGACCGCCGACTGCTCCTCCTGGAGGATCTGGGCGCCGTGTACACCATCAACGGTACGGATCGATTCATGCAGGTCGAGATGCAGGTCGCTTTCGCGACCGAGCTCAACCCGCCGGTTTCCTTCGTCAACGACACCATCGGCCGCTTCGTCAACGATCTGGCCGGCAAGACCCGTGATGGCATCCCCTACGTGGTGGTTGCCGGTTCCTTCAGCTCCAATCCCGGTGATCTGACGACCGTCGAGGTCGGTGCGGATGGCAGTACCACCGCCAGCGGTGGCTCT
Organism: uncultured Phycisphaerae bacterium; assembly: GCA_913031315.1. Taxonomy (GTDB): domain Bacteria; phylum Planctomycetota; class Phycisphaerae; order Phycisphaerales; family SM1A02. Next base: position 6,546 of record CAJWFU010000060.1, read on the forward strand.
TCGAGTCCCTCCGGTCGCGGTGGAAGCGGAGCCGGCCGAGCGGGCGGCGGTGATTCGGGAGGATTCGCGGGTGGTGGTTCCGGCATGGGAACCAGCGGCGGCATGGGTGCCGGCGGCGGTGCTCCCGGCGGTGGTGGCGGCCAGCCCGGCAAGAAGCGTCCCACCGGAGCACCGGTGGATACCGGCGGCGACATGGGATTCGGCTCTTCGGGCGGCGGTTTCGCTGGTTCGAGCAGTGGATCCGGTGGCAGTGGATTCGGTTCGGCGGGTGCGAAGGGGAACGACCGCTGGTCTTCTTCCAAGCCCGGCGCCGGTGCCGGAAATTCCGAAGCCGCGCTCAGCCTGGACGGGGAGGCCCCGATTCCTGGAGAGCCCGGACTGTACGAAGAGGGGGACACTTTCCATGTGGCTCGCGTCTCCTTCACCGTCAAACTCGTCGATGAGCCGGCCAAGGCTCCCGACGCCTGATCGACCGGTTCCGATTCAATCGTGTACCCCTCCGGCGTCGAAGAACGACGCACCGTGTGAAAGGCCGAATTCGCAATGACTCCGATTCTTCAGTGGATCAAGTCCCATCTGGTCGTCGTGATCTGTGCGGTGGTCATCATCGCCGCACCCGTGGCTTCCTATGTCATCGCCGGTGGCATGACGGAAGCCGCGCGGAACGAACTCAAGAGCAAGGCTTCCGGACTCCGGGATCTCAAGACCCATCGCTCGACCACGGTTTCCCTCGAGGTGCCGGGAGGTCAGCCGGTGTCGGTGACCGCGACCGCGAACCCGAATCTGATCGCTGCCTATCAGGACGCGGTCACCAAGATCTCGGGTCAGACCGCCGAGGTCCACGAGGCCGGCGTCAAGCACAATCGCAACGCTTCGGGTCAGGCTCGCGGAGCCGACGATCTGCTTCCGGGCCACTTCCCGGTGCCGCCTTCCAAGCGAGCCATGGAGGAGATGCCCTTCAAGCTTCACGAGGCGTTGATGAATGCCTACGCGGATCTGTTCAAGCAGGTCGGAGCCGGGATGCCTCCGGCCGCGGCGACGGTCGCGGAGCGACTGGAGCGACGCCGCGTGGTATTCGTTTCGGGGCAGCGGAAGGACTCGGTCTCCGAGCTTGATCCGCAAGAGCTCGAAGCCATGCAGAAGGAACTCGCCGCGGCTCGACTGAATCTCTACCGCGAGGCGGCGACCGGGGAGTCCGGTGCGGCCCCGATCCGCTTCTACGCGGACGAGAGCGCGCTTGACCTTCCTGCGACGCCAACCGGACTGATGCCGCTGGCCGCCATGTTCGATTGGCAGTGGAAGTACTGGATCACCCAGGACCTGCTCCAGGCATTCGCCGACGCGAACGGCCAGGACGACGTGATCAATGGCCCGATGAAGCGGGTCCTGTCCCTCTCGATCGCCGGTCTTGGCGAAGCCGCCGCGGCTCCTGCCGGTGGTGGTGGCCAGACTGGTGGCATGGGAGGCATGGGCGGCATGGGCGCCGCCGGCATGGGGGCTCCCGGTCGCAGTCGAGGTGGTGGTGGGGGGACCCCGGCAGCCGCTCCCGGCGGCACGGCGCTTCCTGATCACCCCGGAGACGCTCAGATCGATCCCTCGATCGAAGCCCGAGTCGACCGAACCGGTTCGATCACCGGCCGAAGTTCGAACGACGTCTACGACATCCGGCTCGTCAAGTGCTCGATCGTGGCTTCGACCCGCGGACTTCCGGCGGTGATCGATGCGATCGCGAAGAGTAATTTCATGACCGTCATCGACCTCAAGCTGCGTCCGGCCAACGCCTTCGACGCGGCTCGTGGAGGTTTCATCTATGGAATCGAACCCGTCTCCTTCGTCGACCTGACGATCGAGACGGTCTGGCTCCGTGAATGGACCGCTGATGCCATGCCTCCGGATCTCCGGACCATGCTTGGAATCCGTAGTAACCAGCCGGCCGGTTCGGCTGGTTGATCTCGCCTGAAGGGTTGACCCGCGGGGTCATCCTCAACGCTCACGTTCGGTTTGCAACGTCTTGGAAGAATCGCCATGAACAAGGGCATGCCCTTTTGGGAACAGCACGTCGAGAAGATCGTTCTTGGGCTCACCGTGGTGGTGCTGCTCGCCGTCTTTGCGATGCTGATCCTCGGGACCCAGTCCATCACCGCCGAGATCGATGGCCGCGAATACGGTCCGGCGGAAGTCGATGAGGTCCTGGTCCAGAAGGCCCAGGAGCTCGGACGCCGTCTGGGCCCCGATGCCGTGGTCGACGTCTCCGCGTTCGAAAGCATTCGCGCCGACGGGTCTTCGACCTTCGTCGAGCGACTTCAGGCGTCCGTGGGCCCCGACGGCACGCCGCCGAGGATCGCTCCAGCCCTCGCCGCGGCGCTGTTGCCCGAGGGCGTCG
>CAJWFU010000061.1:0-8716 GCA_913031315.1 uncultured Phycisphaerae bacterium
CGATCACCGTCGCCAGTGCTCGGCGGTCGACCCGGAGTCGATCGCGAGCCGGTCGCACCGCATCGTCAAAGGCCGCGTGGAAGGTGGCTCGAAGTTCCAGGTCATCAACGGCGACCGGTGAGTCGATGGCTTCGACGATCGCCCGGTCGTCATGCAGGTGTCGAATTTCGAGGGGAGTGCAGGCGCGACTCACCACCCGGAGGTCCGCGACCGAGCCATGCTTGAACCCTCGATCGCGGAATCGTTGGCCGATCGTCATCGGGCCGGGGTCACCACCGGTGATCGCCTTCACCAGATGATCATGGGTGATTTCGGTGGGTTGCCGGTCGCCGTCGACGAAGATCGCGAGTCCTTCGGCGGTACCCGAGCCGTCGGACACGACCGCGACGTCGATCCATCGGTCAAGGGGGAGCGGATCGATTCCCCGGATGGAGATCGCATCGCCCGGCCAGAAATGAATGAGCGACCAGCGCGGATGGCCGTCTTCGAGCAGCAGTTCCCAACCCTGGCTTCCAGCGTCGGTCCAGGCCCGACTTCGGTGCATCACGACCGCCCGTTCGCTCGGGGCGGAGATTCGAAGACGAAGCGCGATGGTGAACGGATCGACTCGGGAGAATTCCGCCCCCGGCACCCGGATCGAATTCTCACCGTCGAGCCGAAGTCCGCCGGTGTCCTCCACGACGGGGCCGCCGGAGGTGGTTCCAGGCCGGTCGGGGTTCGCATGATTCTCGAGCGTCCCGTCCGGCAGGATTTCATCCATCGGCAGATGGACGAGGAGATCGGGAAGGACGTCGATACCTGGTGCGGAATCCAGCCAGTCGCGGAATCGGTCCCGGCCATCTCGTTCCATGATCTCGATCGAAGCCAGATGGCGGTCGATCGACGCTCGATGGGCCGCGATCTCGGCGTCGCTTTCGGAGGTCGTCAACAGCAGGGTCGGCGTCGGCGTGGCACCGGTGAAGTGCGAGTAAAGACCCGATTCATCGATGTCGTCGAAGAATGCGGCGAGTTGGTAATACTCCCGCTGACTGATCGGATCGAACTTGTGATCGTGGCACCGAGCGCACTCGGTGGTCAGGCCGAGCATCGCGGTGCCGAACGTATGCACCCGATCGGCGACGTATTCGGCCCGGAACTCGGCTTCGACACTCCCGCCCTCGTTGGTCATCCGGTGCAGCCGGTTGAACGCGGTGGCGATTCGCTGGTCGCGGGTCGGCTGGGGCAGGAGATCCCCGGCGATCTGCCAGATCAGGAAATCGTCGTGCGGGAGATTCTGGTTGAAGGCTCGGACGACCCAGTCGCGATAGGGCCAGGTCGGTCGGCCCACGTCGGATTGGTATCCGTAGGTGTCGGCGTATCGAGCGAGGTCGAGCCAGGGGGTCGCCATCCGTTCGCCGAAGGACGTCGAGGCCAGAAGACGGTCGACCACTCGTTCATACGCGCCGGACTCCCGATCGACCATGAATGCGTCGAGTTCATCGATCGTGGGTGGCAGCCCGGTGAGATCGAACGAGACCCGACGCAGGAGGGTCGGTCGGTCGATGCTCGGTGAGGGCGTCAGACCCGCGGAATCCAGGGCGGCGAGGATCCGCCGGTCGATGGGATCGCGATCCGGATCGCCGGTCGGAGAACCGGGCCGACGTGTCGCGGGGATGAACGCCCAGTGATCACGCCATTCGGCTCCGTCTTCGATCCATCGTCGGATGAGTCGAATCGCCGCCGGGTCGAGTTGATGACGGGCGTCCGGCGGGGGCATCACTCGGCGGGAGTCGGGGTGGGTGATTCGCTGGAAGAGAAGACTCGCCTCGGCATCGCCCGCGACCACGACGCCATCCTCGCCGAGCAAGTCGTCCTCTCGATCGAGACGCAGCGACGCTTCTCGGCTGCCGGCATCCGGACCGTGGCATTCGAAGCAGGCGTTGGAGAGCAGGGGTCGGATGTCCCGGTCGAAATCCACCGGCGAATCGAACGAACGTGTCGCGGGGAACTCCGACGAGGTCGCCGCGACCGCCATCGTCATCGTGATGACGAGCGGGAGAGCGAGTCTTCGGTGAATGGCGGTCCGGTGCGGGCTCACGCCCCCTAGTCTAGAGGGCGACCGGCGTTCCTCGAAGAGGAATCGAGCCGGCCGGACGATCGGGCTCTCAGTCCTTCTCGGCCTGGAACTGCTTCCGATAGAGATCCTGAATGATCGTGGCCTGCTTCGGCGTGAACTTGTTCCGCTTTCGGGTCGAAGCGGAAGCCGTCTGGTCGATTTTCTCCACCCATTCCCGCTGTGACTCGGTGAGTTTGGGCATCACGGTGTAGAGGGCCTGCACCATGTCCTCGATCTCCGTCGCACGGCCGGCGACCGCGACTTCCCGGCGGGCGGCGAGATCCGCATCCGCGACTGCTTTTCGGGCGACGCGAACCCCATTGTGCTGGTGCATTCGGTACCGCTGCCGATCCTGATCGGTGAGCCGATTGAGCACGCTGTTGCGTTCCGTCCGCTCCAGTCCGTCCAGCCAGGTGTACCGGGCAGGGCGATCGGGGAGGGATTTGAGGTGTTCGATGAGGTCGTCGGTGGAAGGCATTCGTCGATCCTAACGGACCCACCTGCGTGGCGGGGAGCCGCGGGGAGGTCTGGAGAGGTGATCGGGGAGGAATCAGAAAACCGATCACCCCTCCAGACATGGCCCCGGACGACGGCCGGACCTGGTCCGTCGCGCGGGCGGACGTGCCGGGGATTGGAGGGTTTTCAGGCCTCCAGCACCTTCGTTCGAAGGTGAATCACCGGGGCGACGCCCATTCGCTCGATCCCGGTCTTCAGCCTTGTCCGAAGATCGGGCATGGGGAAGGGTTGGTGGGTCGAGCGAACTCTTTCTCACTTGCTCGTAGGGCGGACGGTGTTCGGCGTGACAATCCGCGGTGAGTTTTCCCCGATTCGACCCAGACCCAGACCCAGACCCAGACCCAGACCCAGACCCAGATCCAGATCACGAGTGATTCGGTTCGAGGTGACCGACGGGATCAGCGACCGGGGATCGGTTCCCGCCAGAGCTTCTGGACCAGGGCCGCGCCCTCGGGGTCGACCTCGCGGAGTTCGCTTCGCACATAAGGATGGAAGTCGTTGGTGCCGTAGAGGGCCTCGGTGGTCTCCGCGAACCACTCCATCTGGTTGGTCAGGGCGTAGTGCTTTCGGGGTCTCCCCGAGATGTGGCCGACCTCGTCGTAGTAGCCGGCATCGCGGGACCCCTCGAACGCCTCGATGATGGCGGGGTGGTCGTAGCCGAACACCTGGTCGTGGTAGCCGTGGGCGAGCTCGTGCAGCACCATCCAGGGCTGGCCCTTCGTCCAGTCCAGGAACGCCTGGGCGTTACCGATCTCGACCGACCCTTCCTTGTCGCCGTTGTAGCCGTTGGGGACCAGCCAGTCGCGGGAGACGTGGTAGCACATGCACGCGGTCTTGTGCATCTTGAGTTCGGCCCAGATCTCGATCTGGCGGATCCGGTCCAGCGCCGGCTGCGGCACCACGCGGGTGATCGCATAGAGCTGGTGGTCGAGTTCCTCCATCGTCGCGAGGTAGAGCGTCTTCTTCGCCAGGAGATCCGGGTTGACCCGGACCGTCCAGCCACGAAGGTTCCGGACCACGTAGGCCTCGGTCGGGGTCGGGGGGAGGACGTCGTCGGTCGCCATCGCCGGGATCGGGTTGCAGGAACATGGCCCCGCGATCCCGCCCGCCTCGGTCGGCGAAGAAGGAGGGGTGGAGACGAGAAGGCCGGCGGCGACGATGGCGAGGAGGATCGACATGCGGACATGGTGACCGCTCCCGCCGTTCCGGACCAGCAGAATCCAGAATTCCGCGGGTACCGTGGTGCACATGATTCAGGCGATCCTCTCCAGCGTGCTTTTCATGACTCCGGCGGCAATCCCGGCCCCGGTTCCGCCGACCGTTCACGCGGTGGCCGACATCAGTCAGGAGTTCACCTTCTACATGGACGGCCGATTCCATCGGCAGTACTTGAAGGAGGTCGCGGCGAGCACCCAGAACTGGGGCACGCTTTCGAAACTCGACCTCGAGAACGTCAATCTCCTGTTGTTGGTCGCCGGAAATCCGCGGGTTCCCTACAGCGAGGCCTCGGTCACCCATGTCCGCGAGTTCGTGGAATCCGGTGGCACGGTGTTGCTGATGGGGGACGGTCGCGACCCCATGCCGCCCGGCCAGGCGGTGGCGGAGGCGCTGGGCGGTCGTTTCGGAACCGAACGGGCGAAGAAGCCGATCGTCGGAAGCGGTGAACTCACCGGTGCCGACATCACCTACAACGGGGGCCACGTGCTGGATCTCGATCGGGCGTGGACCACGCTCGCCGCGGACCAGGCGGATCGCCCCGTGCTCGCGACCCGGACCCTGGGGGACGGTCATGTCATTCTGGCGAGCCGTGGTCTCTTCGGTCGGAAGCCCGACGCGAGTGATCCGATCAACGCCGACTGGGTGACCCCGATGCTGGTGTCGCGGGCCGCGACCAAGACGATCGATCCTTCGAAGCGACCTCGGCCGACCCGGGCGGAGTTGAAGAAGGAGATCGGTCCCCTCACGCTGCAGTTTCAGGAGGGAACCGCTCCGTTCGCGGATGCGATCTACGAGGTCTATCAGGAGGTTCGTCCGCACCTGCTCGAGATCACCGGCGTCGAACCATCGCCCGGGATGATCAAATCGATGCTCATCCTCCCGACCGGCGGCGGCGGTTTTTCCAGCGGCGTCCTGATCGCGATCGGCGCCTGGTGGGGGAACTACCCCGAGCAGCGGTATCCCATGATCGAACTCATCGCCCACGAAGCCGGGCACTCCTGGGTGCTCCCGTACCCGGAGCCGATGTGGAACGAACCGATCGCGACCTGGCTTGGGATCAAGACCGGGCAGCGGATGGGGTTTCCCGAAGCCGACCAGACGCTCGAAAGGCAGATCGCGAAGGCACGCCGCTGGGATCCGGATCTCGACACGCTCGACCCGACCTCGGACGACGCCCGTCGCGACGTGATCTGGGGAAAGTCCTACTTCGTGTTCGAGGAACTCGAACGTCGGTACGGTCCCCGGGCCATGGGCAAGTACTTCAAGGCGAAGCGATCGATGCTGGAATCCGGCCGCAAAGGCTATTCCATGGATGACTGCGTCGCGGTCTGGAGCAACGCGGTGGGCGAGGACCTCTTCCCGTGGTTCCAATCACTCGCCTTCGACGTGGACGCATCGCGAACCGACCTCCAGACGCCCTGACGCCGTGAACGAGACACCCCCCGGGCGAGAAGCCCGAGGGGTGTATTTCGTCCTGTGAGACTCGTGGCCGGGACGATCACTTCTTCATGCGGGTGAGCGTCTTCGGTGCGGTCATCGCGTCTCGGGCGGCACCTTCGGGGAGCGGGACACCCTCGACCTTGAACTCCGTCATGGTGAGGGTCATGGTGTCGCCGTCGAGCTTTCGGAAGCCCAGGGCAGCGATCCGATCGCCCATGGCGTTGCGGCCTTGCCAGGAGATTTCGATCACCGTCGCGCCATTCACCTTGTCGACGAAGGGCGTCGTCCATCCCGACACTCCGTTCCCGCCGAGGTAGTGCATACGGACCTTGTCCGCGACGCGGTCGTACATGTAGGTGATGGTCGAATCCGCAGTGGTCTTTCCATCGGCGCCGACGGTGTACGTGGTCTCGACCAGGGTCTCCTTGCCGGGCCCCCATTCGGCCTTCATCATCTTGGCCTCGCCGTTGTCCGTGAAGTTCCAGCTCCCCACCATCTGATCGGCGACGGGGAACGCCCGCTGGAACTGATTGACGGGGGTCCAGGTGAAGCTCGTGGGAATCGCTTTCCCGGACTTCATCTTGATGGATCGGTCGACGCCGTCGGATCCGAAGACGTCCTTCATCTGGAACGATCTCACCATCTCCTTCTCGGTCCAGCTCTTGATGTTCCAGGTGAGCGTCGCGTCGTCGACGTCGGCAAGCTCACCCACCGAGGTCACCAGGCCATCGGGACCGGTCTCGACCTCGATGAACCGGACCTTGCCGAGGGCGTCGTCCCAATGGCAGAAGCCGGTCATCGTGGTGCCGACGTCACCGCCCTTGGATTGGAAGCGATAGTTCAGTCGCTGGAAGGGAACGCCCCACTCGACCTGGAACTCGCCGATCACGTCACCGGATTCACCGTCCTTGAGAAGGTGGTCGCCCTGGTAGCGGCCCATCGCGGTCCACCAGTCTTCGGCGGTCGGCGGGGCCGCTTGCAGAACCGTGGTCGCCATCGTGACGGTCAGAAGGGTCATCATTCTTCGCATGTCATCGTTCTCCGCTCGGATTCGAGTGATTCGAGGAATCGCCGTCCGGCCTTTTGCTTCGGAGCTGTCGCGATCCGCGTTGGATCGCTGTCCCGGGATCATGGCAGAATCAACGACATCCAGGTCTGGATTTGGCGGGCGATTCCTCGTTCGAAGCCCGAAACCATCGGTGATGCCGTCGGATGGCGGTCAATGGCGGACCGACGTGGCCGTCAGCTCGAGCTTGGGATGTGACTGGAGATCCAACCGATGAACGCGGGCTGGGCGCGGGACGCGACGAGGATCGTGCCGGTCCCCTTGAAGCGGAGCACCACGCCTTCTCCGGTCTTCACCGAACCGACGACCTTGCCGAGGAATCCGCCGCCCTGTCCCGTCGACATCGACGCCGACATCTCGACGGTGTCGGGCCAGCCGACCACGTGTCCGCTGTCGACGACGAGTTCGCCGCCGGGAGGAATCGACATCTCCTGGATCGCGCCCAGGGCGGAGACGCAGAGTTTGCCGGTTCCGGAGACGTTCATGATGAAGAAGCCGCCGGTGCCACCGAAGAACGAGCCGCTGATGCTCTTGTTCCGCTTGGTGGCGATTTCCAGTGAATCCTCGGCGCAGAGGAACGCGCCGTCGGTGAGCGACCAGGAGTCGCCGCTGAGTTCGACGATCCGGACCTCGCCGGGATGCCCCGGTGCGAAGAGGATTCGCCCTGGTCCGTCCTTGGCGGTCGCATGTTGCATGAAGAACGACTCGCCGGTGGTCGCGGCCCGGGCCAGCGACTTGAGCACGCCCCCCTTGGCCTTGCCGGTGAGTGCAATGGTGCCCTCCATCGCGGCCATCGCGCCCCCTTCCGCGATCACGGTCTCCCCCTGCACCAGTTGGGCGGAGATGAAGGGATCGGTCGTGCCTTGGATGGTGAATTCAGCCATGTCTGCTCCTTGGAAATCGGGGTTGACCCGATGATCTCGGGCCTCTCATCGTTCGGAAAGCGATCGTTCCGTTTTCAAACGGATGCGGACGGTCTCCGCCAGGCGGCGGGTCGCCGGCTTCCGGTCGAGGATCGAGTCACTTCGAAGGTGGGGTAATCCGAATCGGAGTCTGCGGACTCAGGTCGCGGACTCGAAGATTTCGGACGCGAACCGTCATCGGTGGCCCTTGGTGAACCTGGAGGGCAAGGATGCCTTCCTTGGCGAAACGAGGGTCGTGATCCTCGGCGAGCATCACTCGTTCGCCATCGATCCAGTGTTCGAGGCGACGGCCGTCGGCGATGATCCGGTAGGTATGCCAGCCTTTGGTCTTGGGATCGACATCCGCGGCCAGCAGCACTTTCTTGAGCTCGGCATCGGGTCGGGCGGGCTCGATCTCCCTCTTCGAACGATCCTCGTTGAAGCGAATCGCCTGGCCACGTTCCACCGCGATGCCTCGCCCGTAGGTCTCGTAGAGGATGCCGGAATATCGATGGGCCTGGTCGAAGTCGGCCTGGTAGCCGGACAGGTCGAAGCCATCACCCGGAGTGGGCCAGGACGTCGAGCGGTACTGCATACCGGAGTTCGCACCTTCACCTTCGAGTTTGATGTCGAAGGTGAGCTCGAAGTCGTCGAGCACCGCATCGTGATGCAGGTAGGTCGTGACCTTGCACGGGTTCTCGACCGTCGAGCGGCCGACGATGCAACCGTTTTCGACCGACCAGAATTGCAGATCGCCTTTCCATCCAACGAGGCTCGAGCCATCGAAGAGTGGAACCACTTCCGCCTTCGGGGCCTGGGGTGGCGATGGCGGCTCCACCATCACGGCGATGAGCGCGACGGAGACGATCTGAAGAGTGGTGAACATCACCCAAGTGTACGGATCAGCATCCGAATTCGATGATTGAACGTTGCCGTCCAAAAACGGAACGACCGCAGGTCGAGACGTGCGGTCGTACCGGTCTCCTTGCGGAGTTGGGATGGTCGGTCGGCGAGAGAGAGAGAGAGAAAGCCGACCGACAGGGAACTTCGAAAAGATTACCGCCTTTGACCGCCATGCTTCAGCCGTGATTCGCAGTTTGCCCGCTCGTTCATGAGGTTTTAGAGCGATGAAATGCATTCGTGGCCGTAAGTGCATTTCCGGCAGGCATTTGACAGAGGTCTGATGGCCGCGATGGCGTTGTGAGGGTCGAGAAAAATTCGGCCTGATCCGATGTGATGAGGCCTGACGATCGATCCGGTGCGGGATCCCACGAATCGAACCTCGTCCGGGTGGCGGCGGACGAAGTTGATCGATGAATCGACCATGATCAAGGTTCGATGATCAGTGACTCGTATCGCTTCGGGTGATCACGGAGCGGCTGGGGGAAGGTCTCGTCGATCGGGATCAGACGGAACCGCTCGTCCTTGCCCAGGATGTCCCGTCCGCTCCGGATCGCCTCTTTGATCGCGGCAACCGAC
>CAJWFU010000062.1:0-8641 GCA_913031315.1 uncultured Phycisphaerae bacterium
CGCGGCATCATCGCCGCGGCCTGTCGTTCGATCGGGTTCGGGCAACGCCCGAATGGCTCATCAACCCAGGTCGGGGAACATCTCGGTCACGGTGCCGACCAGATCCTTCACATGGCTGATCGACTCGTCCATCAGCGGACGTTCGGTGGCGTCAAGATCGATCTCAATGACCTTCTCCACTCCGCCGCTGCCAAGAATGCAAGGCACGCCGACGAAGTAACCACCCACGCCGTATTCCGCGTCGCAGTACGCCGCGCAAGGAAGAATTCGCTTCTTGTCCTTGATGATGGCCTCGGCCATCTGCACCGAGCCGGAAGCCGGTGCGTAGTAGGCACTGGTGCCCATGAGCTTCACGATCTCACCGCCGCCGACCTTGGCTCGATCGACGCACTCGGTGATCTCGCTCTCCGAGAGCAGCTGGCTCACGGGAATGCCATGGACGGAGGTGTATCGGGGAAGCGGAACCATGTCGTCGCCATGGCCACCGAGCAGCAACGCGGAGATGTCTTCGACCGAGCAACCCAGCTTCATCGCCAGAAAGGCGCGATAGCGGGCCACGTCGAGACAACCGGCCTGACCGACGATCTGGTTGGTCGGGAAACCCGATGACTTCCAGGCGGTGTAGACCATGGCGTCCAGTGGGTTGGACACCAGGATCATGATGGAGTTCGGTGAGTGCTTGGCCACTTGTTCCGAAACCGACCGGACGATCTTGACGTTGGTGCCGATGAGGTCATCGCGGCTCATACCGGGCTTTCGAGGCAGGCCGGCGGTCACGATGACCACGTCGCTGTCCGCGGTGTCCGCGTAGTCCGCGGTGCCGTGGACGTTGGCGTCGAATCGCTCCATCGGACTACAACAGAAGAGATCGAGCGCCTTTCCTTTGGCGACCCCCTCCTTGTCGGGGATGTCGAGCAGGACGACATCTCCGAGTTCCTTGGCGGCAGCCCAATGGGCACAGGTGGCACCGACGTTTCCTGCGCCGATGACGCTGATCTTCGCGCGTCGCATGATGTGTGTTCGCTCCGGGGATCGAGGGGTGGAAAGTGAATCTCCCGGACCGGAGTGGCCGGATCCGGGCAAGTCCCGCATGATACGGCCCCCGGCCCTCACAGGCACCCCCCCGGCCGGAAGTCCCCTGAACCCCGAATCAGAGCCGCCGTTGCCATCGTCCCCTCCATCATCCCGCCGCCGGATTCCACCCGAGGCCTCGCGGCGGATCCTCCTCGCGGCCCAGGGCCTGGCCTCCCCCCCCGCTCGACGCGGGGGGCCAGCGACGGTCCGGACCCTGATCGGACGACTCGGATTTCTGCAAGTGGACTCCATCAACGTCCTCGAACGGGCCCATCATCTCACCCTTCACACCCGGCTGGAGACGTATCGCCCAGCCTCGCTGACCAGGCTTCTGGAACGAGATCGCACCCTGTTCGAGCACTGGACGCACGATGCCAGCGTGATCCCGCTGGAGATGCATGCCCAGTGGAAGCCGAGATTCCGTCGCCACGAATCGCGTCTCGAACACGGTGACTGGTGGCGACGACGACTCGGCGGCGAGGATCCGGGTCCCCTGCTCGACCGGGTGCTCAAACGCGTTCGTCGCGACGGACCACTCCGGGGACGCGACCTCGACGAGGAACGCAACGAAGAAGGCGGCGGGCCCTGGTGGAACTGGCATCCGGGCAAGGCCGCCCTCGAGTACCACTGGCGAACCGGTCGACTCGCGATCTCTCACCGCGTCGGGTTCGAAAAGTTCTACGACCTGGCCGAACGCGTCCACCCCGCCGCCCACCGAGCCGCCGCCCCGACGGCCGGGGAACACCTCGACTGGGCGTGCCGTTCGGCCCTGGAGAGACTGGGCGTCGCGACCCCCGGCGAGATCGCGGCCTTCTGGAATTCGATCCCGGTCGCCGACGCACGACGATGGTGCGCCGATGCGGTCGAACGTGGCGAGTTCGAACCGGTGATGCTCGACGATCTCGATGGTCGAACGCGACCGGCTCTCGCCACCGAGGAGTCCGACCGCTGGGCCCGGACCGAACCCTGGTCCGACGAATGTCGACTGCTCTGCCCGTTCGATCCCGTCATCCGGGATCGTCGTCGGATCGAACGCCGATTCGGCTTCGACTATCGATTCGAGGCTTTCGTACCCGCGGCGAAACGTCAGTTCGGCTACTACGTCCTGCCCATCCTCCACGGCGAGCGTTTCGTGGGCCGGATCGACCCCCGATTCGATCGTGGAAACGGTGTGATCGAGGTCCGAGGACCGTGGTGGGAACCGAAGCGCGGCGGCCCCGCGGACCGACGACGTCTCGACCGGGCCCTGGACCGGCTCGCCGCGGCGATCGGTGCCGATCAGGGGTGGCGGCGGGTGCGCCAGCGATGACCCACGATCGCGCCCAGGCCGACCAGGATCACGCCGCCGATCAACGAGCCGATCATCAACGAGATCGCGGCCGTCCACTGATCGCGGCCGGCGAGGGCCACCGCTCGCAAGGCCAGCGATGAATAGGTGGTGAAGGCACCGAGTCCGCCGATCGCGATGATCGCGGAGAGGATGTGGCGGCGACCCGGAAGGTCGGGGAGTTCGGACAACACGACTTCGGCATCGATCAACCGAGGGGCTCTGGGTTCGAGTCTTGAAAAGGCGATTCCCAGACCGAACGAGCCGAGCAGGTTCACCGTCAGGAGTCCGAGCATCGGCAGATCGCCACTGGCCCAGAGCACCATTTCCCGCAGGACCGCACCGACCCCGCCCGCGAGCGCGACCCACCCCACCATCACCATCGTGGTCGGCTTTTTCATGCGATCGACTGCCAGAGGAGAAGGCCGGAGAACGCGGCGAAGACGCCGACCACCGGCGTGGCGATCAGGCAGATGCCGGCCAGCATCGGTCGTCCCGACTTCCAGAGCACCCATGCGTCGAGCATCGCGGTCGAGAACGTCGTGAATCCGCCGAGGAAGCCGGTGATCAGAAGCGGGCCGAGAAGGGAGCCCTTCACCCCACCCAGGCATCCGGTCACCAGTCCGGCCAGGAGACACCCGGTGACGTTCACCACCATGATCGCCACCCAGGCCGGAACTCCCGAGCGTCGCGCACCGACACTGGAGGCGAGGTAGCGGCAGGCCGCACCTGTCGCGCCCCCGAGGGCCACGCATCCGAGCTCAGCGATACCGTGCATGGCATGATGCTACCGAGATCATCGAACCCGTCGACCGATCGAGCGAAGACCAAACTCCGTCAGATGCCGCGACACCTCGCTTTTCTGCTGGGATTGATGCTTCTGGGCGTTGGCTTCGCCCCACGAGCCGACGAGATGGGCATCGACGTCAGTCACTGGCAGGGCGACGTCGACTGGAGAAAGGTCAAGGCGGACGGGATCAAGTTCGCGTTCGTCAAGGCGACCGAAGGCCTGGCACCAAAGGACCCGGAATTCGATCGAAACTGGAAAGCACTGAAGGACGTCGAACTGATCCGCGGCGCCTACCACTTTCTCGACCCCGCGATCGATGGCCGGAAGCAGGCACGGCACTTTCTAGACACCGTGAAATTCGCGCCCGGCGACATCATTCCGGTGGTCGACGTCGAACGCATGAAGCGAACCTCCAACGCCGAACTCCACCGGCAGCTCGTTCGATTCCTCGACGAAGTCAAGGCTCGCACCCGGCTGAACTGCATGATCTACGTCTCCCCCGCTTTCTGGAAGGAACATCTCGCCTCGAATGAGAAGTCACCCCGCACCAACCACCTCTGGGTGGCGGCGTACGGTGTGAAGGATCCGCCCAAGATCGCCGGACTTCCAGCCTGGACCGTGTGGCAGTACACCCGAAAGGGCACGGTGCCGGGCGTGAATGGAGAGACCGATCGAAATCGATCCCGGTCGTTGAATCGAGTCCGAATCGCCGTGGACTGGCGAGCCCCGGATGCTGCTCGCCGGTGATATCCGTGCCGGATGTCCGAATCGGAGCCAAGCCATGCCTCTGCTGATCACCATCTTCTGCACTCTCCTGTCGCTCCACGGCACCCCGCCGGTCGGATCGCCGAAACCATCAACCCCACCCCCCACATCAACCACCACCACCACCACCGCCACGGCGTCCACCGAAACCAGGACCCGGTCCGCCGGGTGGGGCGAGCGGTCGTGGCGAGACCAGCATGAGGACGGCGTCCGGTTCCTGCGGGAGAGCAGACATCCCCACGGCGCCGATCTCGTTCTGCTCGGTGATTCGATCACCCAGTCGTTCGGCGGCGAAGGCCGCCGAACCGGTCGACCCGGGCAGCAGGCGCTCACCCGGGCCCTCCCCGGACTGGTGATCGCCAACCAGGGGATCTCCGGCGATCGAACCCAGCATCTTCTCTGGCGAATCGAGCACGATGCCTTCGGATCGCGAACCCCACCGGTGGTCGCGATCATGATCGGCACCAACAACCTGCCGCACGATGACCCCGAGGCGATCGCCCGTGGTATCGAGGCGGTGGTCCTGGCGGTCGAGGAAACGCTCCCCGAAACCATCGTTCTCCTCCACGCCGTCCCACCCCGAGGCACCAGCCCGGACGACCCGATGCGGACCCGGGTCCGGGCGACCAATCGACTCATCCATCGGCTCGCCGAGCGAGACCGGGTTCGGTGGATCGATCCCTGGGACGCCCTGCTTGAAGCCGATGGCGAAGGCCGTCGCGGACACCTTGCCGGGGATGGCGTTCATTTCGGCGGCGACGGCTACCGAGTCTGGGCTACGGCCCTCGCCGTCGCGATGGAGTCCGTCAGACGCGCGCGTGAGGAATCCACGGCGGACTCCCCTCGTGGTTCACGGTGATTCGGCGACGATGATCGACGCGATCGTCGCGGTGCACCAGCAGGCGAGCAGGCCTGCGACCAGGGCTCGCGGGGCGAGACTCGAGATCTCGGCCCGTCGAGTCGGGGCGATCGCGCCCAGGCCACCGATCTGGATCGCCATCGACGGAATGTTGGCGAATCCACACAGGGCGTAGGAGACGATGACCGCACCGCGAGTGGAGATGCCGCCATCCCGAAGGAGACCGGACAATTCGGAGAAGGCGACGAATTCGGTGGCGACCACCGACGTTCCCAGCAGCCTCCCGACCACCGCGACGTCTTCCGAGGGAGCGCCGATCAGCCAGGCGAAGGGTTGGAAGAGAAGGCCGAGTCCGGCCTGCACGCTCCAGGCCCCGTAACCATGCTCCGCTCGCCAGGCCTCGATGAAACCGACATCCCCCAACGCACCGACCGGCCAGTCGAGCAGGGCGAGGATCGCGATGAACGCGACCAGCATCGCCCCGACGTTCAAGGCGAGCCGAAGGCCGTCGCCCGCGCCGACCACCACCGCATCGATCGCGTTGGCCGCTGGTCGATCGACCGCAACCGTCGTCGCCAGAGTTTCATTCGGTTCCTTCTCGGTTTCGGGCAGGACGATCTTGGCCATCACGAAGGCCGCCGGGGCCGACATCAAGGACGCGGTCATCAGATGTCGAGCGAAGAGCAGGCGACGAGCCTCGTCATCACCTCCGAGAAACTCGACGTAGCCGGCGAACACGCTTCCGGCGATGGTCGCGAAACCGGAGGCCATCACCACCATGAGTTGCGAACGGGTCATCCGGGGAAGAAACGGCTTCACGCAAAGCGGAGCCTCGGTCTGACCGACCAGGACGTTGGCCGCGACCGTGACCGCTTCCGCTCCCGACACGCCGAGGGTGCGACGCATCACCCAAGCCATGCCCGCGATGATTCGCGGCATGATGCCCAGGTGGTAGAGCAGTGCCATGGTGGCCGCGAAGTACACGATGACCGGCAGGACCCGGAAGGCGAACACGAATCCCGCCGGCCCCCGGGGATCGGCCAGAGGGCCGAAGAGGAACAACGCCCCCGCTTCCGCCATGCCGATCGCCGTGGTGATGAGTCCAGCGAACTCGGAAAACAATCCGGCGGTCGCCGGTACGGCCAGAAGCAGGACCGCAACCGTGATCTGCAGGCCGATTCCGCCGATCACCACCCGCCAGGGAAATGCTTTCCGATGACTCGATATCGCCCACGCCACTCCGCAAAGGACGACGATTGAAAGTGAACCACGCAGGATTGCAGACGGTTCAGGCATGACGGCGAGCATCGACATGCGTGGATGAGACCGGTTGGAGAGGACCCTGTCAAACGCCCGCTGATCACCGGGTCAGGGAACCGCTCGCACCACGGCCGAAAGCGGTGGGCGTTGGACCGGAGGGGTTGGATCCGCAAATCCCGCCCAGAGAAAACCGATCACTTCTTGATGCCCCGGATCGATGCCAAGGATCGACCAGGCTCGAAGATCACGGGTGAGGGCACCCGTGGACCACTTGGTGGCGACCCCTTCCGCCGCGAGTGAGATGCTGAAGTTCTGGATGGCACAGGCACAGGCGGCGTAATCCTCCTTCGCCCGAAACGGATCCGGAACCCGGCACTGGCACGCCACCACCAGTTCGGGCGGCTGAAGGATCTTCTCAGCGACCCGGATGGCCTCTTCCGCCGAAAGCGGACGCGAGGCGGCCTTGATGGAGACGGCGAGTTCCGCAAGCAATTGACGCGACTTCGGACCCACCTGAACGAATCGCCAGGGATACGTTCGCTTGTGACACGGGGCGTGGTTCGCCGCTTCCAACGCCCGGACCATGGCGCCGGGGGAGACCGGGTGATCCAGATAGGAATGAGCGGTTCTCCGGGCGAGAATCGCATCAAAGGCGGCGGCCCCATCATTCTTGGTTTCCATATCCATGTCCGGATGATACGCCGTCTCTCCGACCCGATCCGTGAGCGACCAAGGGTTCGATCGACGATGATGCCGGCATGCACCACGACCATGACGTTCTCGCTTCCGGCCGGCATCTGGAACTCCGCTCCCGTGGCGGCTGGGAGTTCGTACACCGAAGGCGAGGTGAGGGAGTGGTCGCGATCATCGCCGTGACCGATGACGATCAGTTGGTGCTCGTGGAACAGCATCGACCCGCGATCGACGGATCGGTGATCGAACTTCCAGCGGGACTCGTCGCCGATCAGGAGGATTCTGCCTCCGAAACCGCGGAATCCGCGGCCCGAAGAGAACTCGAGGAAGAAACGGGATACGCCGCGGCACGCTGGACACCGCTGCCGACCGTCGTGAGCTCCGCCGGCCTCACCGATGAGTCGGTGAGTCTCTTTCTGGCTCGGGACCTCGAGCGAGTCGGCGGAGGCGGCGGAGTGGCAGATGAATCCATCACCGTCCACCTGGTGCCGGTCTCCGATCTCATCGAATGGGTCGAGGAACGAATTCGAACGGGCACCTCGGTCGACGGACGCGTCTATGCGTCACTCGCCTTTCTACCCCGGGGTTGAGACTCTCCTCGAGCCTCCTTGATCGATTCCGTCTGCGAAACAGGAATCGGCCCCGATCCGTGGGATCGAGGCCGATGGTCCTCACCGTTCCTGATGTTCGGGATCAACCGTGTCCGGGATCCTGGACGTCGATTCAGCGGCGACGGCGACGCATCACGCCGATACCGAGGAGCCCCGCCAGAACCGGCGTCACGCCGGGAACCGGAGCGTCCATTGCGAGGAAGGAGATGTCGTCGATACCGAAGTAACCGCCATGGTTGTGAATCGCGATCTCGCTCCAGACGCCAGAGACTGAATTGCTGCTGAAAAGACTGTCGAGGTCCACTTCGAATTCCTCGACCGTCCTGCCGGCTTGCGAGTGCTCGTCGGAGCCGAGAAAGAGGTGGCTGCTGATCTCACCGGTGACGGAATCCCGGGCCAGAACGGTGATGTCCTGATTCAAGATCCGGGCCACCATGAACGAAAGACTTTCGAGCCCTTGATCGACCGCTTCGAAACCGATGGTGACGGAACTGAGTCCGGAACCCATGGCGACTGCTTCGACATCGACATCTCCGCCCCACATGCTACGGATGTCGCGGACCACGGGATCGACCATGTCGTAGTTGCCGTAGTCGACGGAATTGAAGAGGCTTCCGGAGAAGGTGACACCAAAGTCACTGTAGTAGTTCGTGACCGTGGATCCTGCGATCTCTTCCTGCTCGAAGTCGAGGAGGATCTGGTCGGCAGTGGCGATTGAAGACACGGCAAGGCCAAGGCCAGCAATGATCATCGTGCGAGGGTCGAACGGCATCTGACTTCTCCTTTAGAAGCTTCCGAATTCGCCGTATGAATTGCGAAGTCGAAACCCAGGCTCGCCAACTTGAAAGAAGGCGACAACTCCAGGCGGGGATATCTTCTAGTTCTGTAGTGCGACTGGGAACAAAACCTTCTGGCCGGACATCAAGCGGGAACTCGTGCCGAACCGGAGGACTGTTAGAAATTAGCCGATGGGCGTGATCCGATCGAGCGCGTTTCCGACTTTTCATCAAAATGCGTTCGGATCCGGCCAACGATGATTTCCCAACGCTGCCCGTTCAAGTTCAAATTCCTGTCTGGCCGGTGGAGAAACCGGATTTTCGCTGCTGGAACTGAAAACCAGGACTTCAGGTTCCGAGAACCAAACGGGAGCCGATGCTGATGCCCAGCCAAAGACAAGCCCCCCTCGTTCTCATGAACGAGAGGGGCTTTCAAATGGGCCCAGGAGGACTCGAACCTCCGACCTCACCCTTATCAGGGGTGCG
>CAJWFU010000063.1:0-8640 GCA_913031315.1 uncultured Phycisphaerae bacterium
ACGTGGTCGATCTTCGTCGCCGCGTCGGCATGGTCTTTCAAAAGCCCAATCCGTTTCCGAAGTCGATCTTCGACAACATCGCCTACGGCCCCCGATTGCATCGCCGTTATTCACGCAGTGATCTCGCCGAACTGGTGGAGCAGAGTCTTCGTCAGGCCGCGATCTGGGACGAGGTCAAGGATCGCCTTCATCAGAGCGCCCTCGGACTCTCGGGGGGCCAGCAGCAGCGACTCTGCATCGCCCGGGCGATCGCCGTCGGCCCGGAAGTCCTTCTGATGGACGAACCCTGTTCGGCCCTCGACCCACGATCAACCAGCGCGATCGAAGAACTCATCCGAGAACTTCGAAATCAGTACACGATCGTGATCGTCACGCACAACATGCAGCAAGCCGCACGGGTTTCCGACCAGACCGCCTTCTTCTTCGAAGGCCGGCTGATCGAACGAGACAAGACCGAACGTATCTTCACCAACCCGAGCCAGACCGAAACCGAAGACTACGTTTCGGGTCGTTTCGGCTGATCGAACTATTCGTTAATCTGAATCACGCAATGCCTCTTGACCTTGAATCCAATCTCCGAGACCTCCGCTCCGATCTCCTGATCCTGGGAGGCAAGGTTGAAAAGCGTCTCCAGATCGTCACGGATGCCGTGGTGAACGGGGACCCCGAACTCGCCCGAACCGTCAAGAAGGGCGACCGCGAGATCGACGAAGACGATCTTCGGATCGAAGAAGCCTGCATGAAGGTTCTCGCCCTCGGTTCTCCGGTCGCCAGCGACCTGAGGCGGGTGATCACCATGATGAAGATCAGTGGCGAGCTCGAGCGAATCGGCGATCTCGCCAAGGGCATCAGCAAGCGAGTCATCCGGCTCTCCAACCTGCCCGCGGTCCGAATCCCACCCCCGATCGTCGACATGTGCTTCGTCACTCGCGACGTCTTCCGGGAAGCCCTGGCGGCGCTCGCGGAAAGCGATACCGCCAAGGCTCGCCAGGTCCGCCTGGACGACGACCACATCGATGATCTCAATCGAGCGGTCCTTCGGTGGGCCAGAGAAGAAGTTCCGCAGGATGCCGGACTGGTTCGAACCGCGATCGAGGTGCTCGCCATCTCCCAGCGATTCGAACGGATCGGCGACCTCACGACCTCGATGGCCGAAGAAGTCATCTTCCTGGTCGAAGGTCGTTCGGTTCGACACGGTCTCGACTGACCCGGCTCACATCCCCCAGAGCGCACGATTCGACCACCACCGCGTCCGAAAAGACGGGAGTGGTGGATTCCCGTTCGATCGCGCTGGGTCCCCTGCCACTTCGGGCTAGATTTGGAACGAGCGAACACGGTTCACCCTCCGGGCGTACCTGATTCATCGACCAACCGCCCCGATGGGAAAGGGCCCGAACGTGACCTTCTTTCGATCCAGCCTGGTGCTTGAAAGGGATCCCGAGGAATCGGATCCGCCGGTGGCACCATGGTCCCGGGCGGTCCGGCAACTGGAGACCACTCGAAGCCGGGTGGCACTCGAAAACCGCATGGCCGCGGGTAGTCCCGATCTGCATCCCGCTTCGCCGCATCTCGCCTTTGCTGCACGCATCGCCCGAGCCCTTGAAGGCTCCATGCTCACGCCGGAACGACGCGAGCCGCTGGTTCTCGAGGCGGAGAGCCTGGGGCTTCGAGCCTTCGATGCGAACCTGGTGATCGCGGTGGTGCAGGACCGGGCGCGACGTGGCGAATCGACCGAAGACATCACCGGTCCGATGTCGGTGTTTGCCGGCCAGAAGCGAACACCCCTGAAGTCCAACGTCCGCGCGGTCCTCGCGGGGACCGCCATCGGACTGGCGGTGGGATTCGCGATTCTCTTCGTTCGTTGGCTGACCGGCTGACCGCGGGTCAGACGAGGTCGTCCGCCGTGGAATCCGATGCATCCTCATCCGAGACGTCATTGGATTCTTCCGATGGCCGCGGGGTTCCACAGGCCGCGACCAGAAGATCCTCGTCAAAGGCGATCTCGGTCCAGCATGCATCATCAAGCTGCACATCGCCTGCTTCGTCGACCCCGGCGATCTTCAATGCCAGCAGAGACGTCAGGGCGGCCTGTTGCTCGGCCTGCTTCTTGTTCGGCCCCCAGCACCCTTCGAACTGATAGCCCCCGGCAGCCACGCAGACCTCGAAGCACTTCGCGTGGTCGGGCCCGCGTTCATCGAGCACGCGATACGACGGCGGCCCGAGTCCCTTTCGCTGAAAGACCTGTTGAAGCACCGACTTGAAATTCTGCTGGTGACCGAGCTTGGCGGCGTGATCGATGCGAGACTCAAGGTGCTCCAGCACGAATCGCCGGGTGATTTCGTAGCCCGCGTCTTCGTAGAGAGCCCCGATGACCGATTCCAGCACCGCGGCCAGCAGCGAAGAGGGCATCTCGCCGCGTCCGTTCATGCCCTTTCCGAGCTGCAGCAGCGGTCCGAGGGAAAGTTCCTCCGCGATCTCGGCGCAGACCCGGCGACTCACCACGTTCGACTTGATCTTGGTGAGTTCCCCTTCGAGCTGAGTCGGGAACCGGTTGTACAACTCACGGCACACGATCATTCCGAGTACCGCATCACCGAGAAATTCCAGTCGTTCGTTCGAATCCAGACGATCATCGGCGGAAGACGCATGGCGGAATGCCTGCGCGAGCAATCGACGATCGCTGAAACGATGACCGAGACGCCTTTCGGCTTCGGCAAGTCTGTCCATGAGTTCCACGAAGCACACCATCCGGGTGGAGACGCCCAGTCGGGGGTCGCGCGACCCTCAATCCGAGTATCAAAACAAAGATTCCGGACGAGCGGATGCTCCGGAAGCCGACCGGGTCTCATTTCGGTCGACGGCCGGAGAAGTCGCGCGTCTACCCGAGCATAGCCGTCTTCCGAAGGGTGAGAGGTCCATTTCAAGCCGTCCAAGGCGGAATCGGGCAACCTCCGGTCATATTGGACTTCCGGAGGCGTGACGGCGGATGATCGGACGCTCGGGCCCGGATTCCCAACCGGCACGCCTCCCGCCTGGTCGGATCTCTGGATCTGGGGATGGACCGCTGGCACGGTTCCTGATATCTTCCGCGATCCGAGTCGGCGAGGGTCGACCTCGCGACCGACACCAGCACCGCCCGAGCACCGTCATGGCCCTTCATTACCCGCGTAAGACCAGCCGAATCAAGAAGATTCGAAAGTCAGGCTTCCGAGCACGCATGGCCACCAAGGCCGGCCGGAAGATCATCAACGGCCGTCGTCGAGACGGTCGCAAGCGACTGACCACCATCTGACGCCGGAGCCGGTTCCCGGCCTCGGTGTGAGCTCAAACGATGAACGTGTTCCTGATCGGCCTTCGCGGCACCGGCAAATCCACTGCTGGCCGCGTGACGGCCGATCTTCTGGTGCGCTCGTTCATCGACCTCGATGACCTCACTGGCGAGATCGTCGGATGTGATCCCGCCACCTGCTTCGCCGAGCAAGGCGAGGACGCCTGGCGGGCCGGTGAGCTGATCGCACTGAAAGAGACTCTGGGACGCCCCGCCCCATCGATCATCGCGTTGGGCGGAGGTACGCCGATCGCCCCGGGGGCGGAAGCCTGCCTTCGCATCGCTCGCGAGGATCAACGGGCAAGAATCGCGTGGCTTGATTCCACTCCGGAACTTCTCACCCGACGAATCGGTGACGATCCGGGCCGCCCATCGCTCACTGATCTTTCGCCACTCGACGAGATGAAAGCGATGGATATCGCCCGCCGGCCGGTCTTCCAACGGATCGCCGACCAGCGAATCGACGTCACCGACCTCAGCCTCTCGGCCGTGGTCGGTTCAGTGATGGCACTCGCCACCCGCGGCTGATTTGACGAAGACACCAGCCCGAGCTCAGGCCGCGCGGAGCAGACAGCCCTGCTCGAGGTATCGCGTCAGAGTGGCCGAATCCAGACGAGTTTCGAATCGATCGAATTCGATCGCCCCCAGCACATCACCGGTCGCGGGAACTTCATCCACGACTCGAACCGCATGCCCGACGCCCCGAAGAGTCGCAGCCCCGCCAGGCAGTTCGATTTCAAATTCAAGGCTGGCGCCGATTTCGTAGCGAACATCGGACTCGAATCTCGCCCCGGCAATCGAGATGTCGAGGAGATGCCCGTCCATGATTCCCCGGTCTTCGCCTTGAATTCTGACGGAAGCGAACATGGGCTTCACCGCGTAGCGACGATGCCGCCGCCGTTCCCGCCCGTCGGAGAGCAGACGAAGACCCGGGAGGGTCTCGATCAGCATGTCAGGATCCACGGTGTGATCCGGGGTCGATTCAACGGAAAGATCGCGGTCAAGCAGGGTCGGCATCTTGTGAATCCGAAAGAGTGGTGCGGACCCCGACGGGGGCCTCATGGGTCAGATCGACCGGTCGAGAGCCCGACTTCATTCGGATTTTCCGACTCCATGGTTCTCGCCTCCCCCACCCTCGATATCCTCGCTCGCCATGCCCCTCCCCTCTCGCGGAACCGTGATTCACGCTGCAGACGCCCCCATCGAGCCTTTGCTGGCCGATTCGGGGCGGACGACCTCGGTCCTTGGTTACGGAAACCAAGGTCGGGCCCATGCCCTGAATCTTCGTGATTCAGGAGTTTCCGTCGTGATCGGAGGCCGCCCGGGCTCCGCCGCCCGGAAAAGAGCCGCAGAAGACGGCTTTGAGACCTTTGATCACGCCGAAGCGGCGGGTCGCAGCGATCTGGTGATCATCGCCCTTCCGGACGAGGTCCACGGCGAGGTCTGGAGAACCAGTCTGGTGCAGGTGGTGAGACCCGGTCAGGTCCTCGGAGTGATCCACGGGTTCAGCCTGCATCACGGAGACATCACGCCACCAGAAGGCGTGGGCGCCGTCCTGGTCGCCCCCAAGGGGCCGGGTCGGACGGTCAGAGAACGATTCCTGCTCGACCAGGGCATCCCCGCGATCATCTCGGTCCATCAGGAAGTCGATGCCTCGAAGATGCGGGGAACGCCGATCACTGATGCCGCCGGAATCTGCCTTGCCTGGACCACCGGCCTCGGCTGCACCCGAGGAGGTTCCATCGTGGGCAGCGTGGCGGACGAAACCGAGACCGATCTCTTCGGGGAACAGGCGGTTCTTTGCGGCGGGGTCACCGGACTCGTGACCGCCGCGTATGAGATCCTGATCGACGCCGGCTATCCACCGGAAGTCGCCTACATCGAGTGTTGCCACGAATTGAAGCAGGTCTGCGACCTGATCTATCACCGAGGTCTCGCCGGAATGCGAGCGGCAATCAGCAACACGGCGGAGTTCGGGATCGACCATGCAGCGCCTCGACTGGTCGACGACGCGGTGAAATCCCGGATGCGTGATCTCCTCGCTGAGATTCGCGATGGACGGTTTGCCGCTCGACTTCGAGACGACGCGGACTCCGACTTCCCGGACCTCCGTCGCCATCGCACCGACACTGCGAATCATCCCATGGAGACCTCTGGTCGCACCGTCCGGGGCCTGATGCCCTGGCTTGCCGAAGAAGACGCCAAATCACAGGCGACGGTCCCCACGCGAGCCGATCAAGGGGAGAACTCTTCGGACAAGACTCATCCATGACGATTCTCGACGCGATCATCCTCGGCCTGGTTGAAGGCATCACCGAATACCTCCCGGTCTCCTCCACCGGACACCTGATCATCACATCGAGTCTTCTGGGCCTCGACCGCGATGCGAACACCAAGTCCGCGGTGGACGCGTTCAACATCATCATCCAGGGCGGTGCGATCCTCGCCGTGATCGGCTTGTATCGCGTTCGGGTCTGGTCGATGATCCAAGGCATTCTGGGAAAGAACACCGGTGGCCGGCGTCTGTTCACGAACCTGGTGATCGCCTTCCTGCCCGCCGCCGTCTTCGGCGTCCTCCTGGATGACCTGATCGAATCCATGCTCTTCCGCCCGTGGCCGGTGATCGCCGCGCTCGCCCTCGGCGGACTGGTGCTTCTCGGGATGAAGCGATGGCAGGACCGGGTCTTCGCCAGCGCCGACGGCGACGACTCCGCTGACCGCTTCATCGACATCGAGCACCTGACCTGGAAACAGGCCCTGCTGGTCGGCTTTCTGCAGTGCGTGGCGATGTGGCCGGGAACGAGCCGTTCGATGATGACCATCGTCGGCGGCATGCTGGTCGGACTCCGCCCCAAGCAGGCGGCGGAATTCTCATTCCTGCTGGGCCTGCCGACCCTCGGCGGAGCCTGTGTCTACAAGGCTCTCAAGAGCGGCGACGAGATCGCAGCCCTCGGTGCCGCACCGATCGTGGTGGGGATCGCGGTCGCCACCGTCTCCGCGGCATTGGCGGTCAAGTGGCTGGTGGGATACCTGGCAAAGCACGGACTCGCCGCGTTCGGTTGGTACCGAATCGCCTTGGCCGTGGTTCTGGCGGGTCTCTGGCTGGGCGGGGTCGTTCAGTTCGGACCGGATCAATCCGAGGCCGAGGACTCGTCATCCGATTCAACCGTCTCGACCTCGGTCGCGGGCTGATCTTCCAGCGGCAGTCCGCGGGCGATTCGATCGAGCTGCGTCGCCGCTTCGAGTCGGCTCTCGGTCTCGAAGCACCGGAGACCGGGCCCCTGAAGCCGGCGTTCACCGTCGTCGAAGAACCAGACCGTCCACCGCTCGATCGTCCGAGCCGCCACCCCTCCGGCAGACCCATCCGGGGTCGACACCGGCGACAACGCTTCGATCCATTCCGGGGTCTTGGATTCCGGCCGGGGCCAGCATTCGACGAGCGTTCCCTGGGAGTCAAGGACCCCCAGACCGAAGGTCGATCGTTCGGCCCCGATCTGATCCACGAGCGTCATCATGGTGCCGTCGACGACCACCGGCACCCCGACCAGCCGGGTGACGGTCTTCGGCCACAGCGTGCCCCCGAGGGCCCAGGCCAGAAGAGCCGCCATCACGACGAAGACGGCGATCTTCACCAGGAGGCTGCGGAAGCCGAGATAGACCTGTCCCATCGGACTGGCGTTCGGTGTCATGTCCCGATTCTAACGAACGAGACCGGAATCACAGAGGCGAAGAAATCCTGATTTAAAAGTCATGGACCGGGGTACCCACGGGGTGAAGACCCACTTCCCGCCAATCGAGCGATCTTCACCCACTCGCCCGACGAACCATGTTCATGAACCACTCGGATTCGGGACTTGATCTCCTCGCCACCGCCGCCTGGTGGACCATGACTTCCAACGGACTTGCCAAGGCGCTTGACGCCTCGGGGAATCTGACCGACGAGGCTCGAGCGGGCCTGGACGAACTCCAGAGCATCGCGGACAGCGGCTTCCGACTCGGCATCGAACTTGCCAAGGGAGAACGCCTGGGAACACTCATCGACCGCGTCGGCTGAATGCCGCGGCGGACGAAAAAAGACGACCGGCGGCCATTCCGGGGGCCGCCGGTCGTCGTCGTCTTTGGTGATCCTCACGTTCCGTCGAATCTCAGGTCCACCACGGCGTCGCCGGTGGCTCGAAGATCATCGCTTCCGTGAGAAATTCAATCGCCCGCTGAAGCCCCTCTTCCACGGACATGAGTGCGTCCTCGTGCTCGATAGAAAGCACATGGTCGTATCCCTGAATCCGCAGCATGGAGACGAATGGCTTCCAGAAGTCATGCCCATGACCCCAGCCGCAGGTTCGGAAGTTCCAGGATCGCTGAGCCAGATCGGTGTAGGGGCGAGCGTCGTTGTAGCCGTTGATCCGACCTTGCTGGGGGTTGAGCTGGGTGTCCTTCGCATGAACGTAGAAGAGGAGTCCTGCCTCACCGAGGACCCGGGCGCTCTCGACCGGGTCGATCCCCTGCCAGAAGAAGTGCGATGGATCGAGGTTCGCGCCCAGAACCGGCTTCCCCTTCAACCCGGAGGCCTTCATCGACTTTTCACTCAGTTTGATCAGCGTGTCCGGGTTGTAGGCACAGAAGCCGGGGTGCGCTTCCCAGGCCACCCGGACGCCGAGTTTTCGACACAGTTTCGCCTGCTGGGCCCAATACGGGACCAGCACTTCGGTCCACTGGTATTCGAGGATCTCCGCGAAATCCGGCGGCCAGGCACAGGTCACCCAGTTCGGGGTCTTGTCATTCTTGGAACCTCCCGGGCAACCACTGAAGGTGATGACCACATCCGTACCGAGCTTGGGAGCCAGTTTGACCGCCCGTTCGAATGCGGCATGATCGGCCTTGGCCTGGCGGCCCGAGGGATGGACCGGATTTCCGTGGACGGCCAATCCCGAGATCTCCAATCCGTG
Organism: uncultured Phycisphaerae bacterium; assembly: GCA_913031315.1. Classification (GTDB taxonomy): domain Bacteria; phylum Planctomycetota; class Phycisphaerae; order Phycisphaerales; family SM1A02. The sequence continues at coordinate 8,275 of CAJWFU010000063.1, forward strand.
ATCCGCGACCAGACTCTTGATCCGATTCTGCTCCTTCAGGGAACCGAGGACCTTGGCTGACTCGAAGAACGGTGAGCCGGGATACGAACCAACCGGCAGTTCAATGGCATCGAGTCCACTCTCCGCGCAGTAGGCAAGGGTGTCTTCGAGGGTTCGGCCGGCGAAAAGGGCGGCCATGACGCCGAGTTTCATGGGAATCTCCAGACGAGGCGAATCAGGCCGGATTTCCGGCCCAAGGGGCGGATGGAAGAATCAAAGGCCGTTTCAGCCCTTGGTTCGGGTCGGAACGGAGACTACCGCGCTGTTCAACCTTGCCCTGCCCGTCGAGGCCGGAGAGAATGATCCGATGCAGACTTCCACCACATC
>CAJWFU010000064.1:0-8613 GCA_913031315.1 uncultured Phycisphaerae bacterium
CGCCCAGCTGGTGCAGGCGGGAGGCGGGCTGGGTGCGACCATCGCGGTCCTGATCTTCGGTCTCGGCAATCAGTTCGTCCGAATCGATCCCGATGGTCCCATCGTGATCGAACCCTGGCTGGGCCTGGTCGAACTGTTCCTGAGTGCCGGGGTCGCGATCATGCTGGGCACCGGCGCCCGGCTCCTGCTGCGGAGAACCTCAGGAGCGGCGCAGGAATCGCTGGTCATCACCCTCTCGCTGGTGCTCATCGGCGCGGGCTTCGCCGCGGAACTGGGACTGAGTCCCCTGCTCAACGGTCTGATCGCCGGCGGGGTGATCGCCAACCTCCGAGACCCGCACCTTCGTGACCTTGAACGTGGCCTGCAGTCGGCTGAACCCGCCATGGCGGTGCTCATGCTCGTCGCCTGCGGATCGGTGATCGGTGGAATCGACGTCGGCGAAGCGGTGGTCCTCGGCCTGGCCGTCGCCATCCTTCGACTCGTGGTCAAGCCGCTGGTCGCACGCCACTCCGTCGGCCCCGGCTTTCCCGATCTTCCGCCCCGCGACCCGCTGTTCCTCGGCCCCGCTCGAATGCCTCTGGTGGCGATCGCGGTCGCGATCGGTCCCGCCATCGTCACTCAGGACGCCGCCTCCGAAACGGTGCTCGGGGCCGTGATGCTCGCCACTCTGTTGAGCGCGGTGTCGCCCGGACTCGCCGGAAGACGAAGGCGTGCCGAACTCCCCGACTCCCCCGTCCAAGGGGAGGTCAGGTCATGAAGCAGGCCGACCGCAGGGTCCTGGTCCTCCTGGGGGTGCTCGCGGTGCTCGCGTCACTGGTGTTCGTCGCCCACAGTCTCGAGCCGCTGCTTGCCAGCACGTTCGGAGGCATGGAAACCGTCGACGGGGCGGACACGGAACGCCGCGCGCTCAACGGCTTCACCCTCGCGCTTGGATTCGTGATGCTGGGGGCCTGGCTGCTGGGCGAGATCGTGGGTCGTCTCGGACTGCCGCGAGTCGTCGGCTATCTCGCGTTCGGCGTCCTCGCCGGCCCCGGGCTGCTGCCCGGCATCCTCGACGTGCCCGCTCCCATCACGGACGCGGAACTCGGACTCCTCCGCAGCCTCGATCCCCTCGCCATCTCCCTCATCGCGCTGGTCGCGGGAGGGGAGATCAAGGTGGCGTTCCTTCGCGGGATGCTCGGACGAATCGCGACCGTGCTCGGACTGCAGATCGGCACCATTCTCATCGGCACCGCGACCGTGGCGTTCCTGTTCGTGCTCCCCATGGTGCCCTCGCTCAGCGAGCTTCCGATGGGTGCCAGCATTCACCTTTCGATCGCCATCGGACTTCTGTGCATCGCCAACTCCCCCGCGATCGTGATCGCGATGATCAACGAGACCGGTGCTCGCGGTCCCCTCTGCGACACGGCCCTCGCCGCCACCGTCTGCAAGGACCTGGTGCTGGTGATCATGCTCACGATCCTCCTGGGCTTCGTTCCGATCGCCTTCGCGACCGGCGAGGGAGGAGGAGGCGGCCAACTGGTCGGAGACGCCGCCTGGCACCTGGTGGGATCGATCGGATTCGGCGTGGTGGTGGGAGTCGCCATGCACTTCGCCGCGGCGCGGATCGAAAAGCGAATCGACGTCTTCATCGTGCTGTGTGGATTCGCCATCGCCTTCGCGAGCAACGCGCTGCACTTCGCTCCGCTGCTGGTCGCACTGGTCGCGGGATTCACCCAGGCGAACATCTGGCCCGAACGCAGCGAGCGGATGTTCCACTCGATCGAGAAGCTGCTGCTCCCGGTCTACTGCGTCTTCTTCGCCACCGCCGGGGCGGGGATCCCGATCGAAGCCGTCGCGACTCTCTGGCCGGTGGCTCTGCTGCTGGTGGGCACCCGCCTCGTGCTGGTCTGGGCCGGCACCACCCTGGGGGCGAAAAGCGCCCGACTCGATCCCGGCATCCGACCCTGGCTCTGGACCGCCTTCACTCCCCAGGCCGGCGTGGCGATCGCCCTCGCGCTCGAACTGGAGAAGGCACTCGGTGACCGCGCGTTCGTCAATGAACTCACCGCGCTTCTTCTGGCGGCGATCGCGATCAACGAAGTGCTGGGTCCGCTGCTCATGAAGCTGGGGATGCAACGCGCCGGCGAGATCCCCGACCCGGCACGTTGACGACCACCCGACCGTTCTCGTCCACGCCCGAGAGTTCGATCGTCCCATCTTCGTCCGACATTCTGATGCCGTTCCATCTGGCCGGAATCCCATTGCCCAGCAGGGTCGATTCGATCGATCCCAGCAGGATCCACTCGTCGGCATCGAGCACCAGCAACTCGTCCGAAAGGACACCGATCGATCGGCCACCGTCGAAGGTCACCAGCCTTGATGCGATTCCTCCCTCCACGATCATCTCCGCCGCTTGAAAGCCGAATGGCAGCAGGATCTTCCGGGAATGTCCGTCTTCGCTCTCGATCAGCAGGCTGGCCGGAGACACGGCCATCGGGATCTCCAGGGTCACCGATTGCCCGTCGTCGAGCAACGCCACCCCGGCGACCAGGCCGGAGCGAGGGCGTGTGTCGATCCGTCCCGGGGTGCCATCGATTCGCAGCGATCTGAAGTCGATCGACGAACTCTCACCGAGATTGAATGCGTTGTTCATCGTGGTCATGCTTCTGGACGGATCCTTCGCATCCAGCACCAGGACACTGATCTCCACCCCGCTTCCCGCCGGCACCATCACCGTGGGGAAGAACAGGTCGTCTCCATCGACCAGGTTCTCGTGCATCAGTCGCTCGCCGGTCGAAAGATCCCATGCTTCCACGAATGGAAGGCACTCGCCGTTCGACAAGGCGATCAACCCGCCATTCATGATGGCCACCACGATCCGGGTTCCATCGTGGTTGAGACCCCACATGCGATGGGAGTCGGGGTTCTCCAACGCCTCCAGCAGCTCCGGCGTCGGATCGAGATCGACCGACCGGTCTCCATCGACCCACGCAAGGACTTCGTCCTCGGAGACGACCCGGCCCCGATCGAATGGATCGACATGCAAGGTCCCGGTCACCTGCGACCGGAGGCCGGCGGTGAACGCCGTGGTGGTGGCGATGATCGGCTCGGATTCGATCCCGACCCACCGCCGCCTCTTTCGATCCACGACGGATTCGAGAACGCGAACCCCGATCGTGCCCTCCTCCGTCGCCTCGAGTCCGAAGGCACCGGTCGGAATTCGGAACGACGAGACGACCACTCCGCTCATGGCGTCCACGAGCTCCGCGACCTGTCCGTTCCGGACCACCGAGATGAATCGTCCACCACTGGCGATCGCCAGCCGCACGGCATCCTGGAACGGTCTCTCACGGAAGGAGTTTCCGATCTGTCGGCCACGTCGTGATTCCGCGGCGTGCAGTTCGGTCATGACGATGTCGTTCTTCATCCTCCCAGTGCCGTCCCACGGCCCTCGGGAGATCGCCAGAACCTTCCGGGGGGTCCCGAACGGAATCTCCACGAAGCCTGCGGGTTCGATCATCGCGACCAGGGTGCCATCCGAGATCGCCAGAGCCACCACCTGCTGCGTGGACCTGATGGCCATCACGGTTTCACGGGAACCCTCTCCACCGCGATGCACTCGGATCCAACCGTGGGAGATCGTCGGCTCCTCCACCGCGGATGGGTGTCCTGAACACGCGAGCGCGACCACCCCGTCGTCGTCGACCGCGATGCGGCGAAGGGCGAACGACTCCAGGTCCCAGCGTCGATCGATCGACCATCGGCGTCCGGCGAATCCGTCGATCACAGCCCCTTCGGGACCCATGACCACGACGGTCCGGCCGTCGGGAGACTGCGCCCAGGCCAACACCTCGCCCCCCGGCGACTCGATGAATCGACGATTGGAGGTATCGGGCTCCACCAGCAGCACGCCGGGGCCGGGCACCTCGGCCTTCGGCAGAATCCGAGCGTCGATCGCGACCGGGCCCGTGGCAACGCCGATGCGAGCCAGCGTCCCGCCCTGCCGCTTCGACGCGATGGTGGCCTTCAAATCGATGCGAGCCGGGACCAGGTCGACGACCTCGCCCCCCTCGCGATACAGCGCGACCTGCAGACCCTCGTCGATCGTGCGGATCGCGACCGCCTCCGGAAGATCGGGAGCCACTCCCAGCACCGCGCCCGCCGGACCGCTCGGCGTGGACTCACGCTCGATCCCGGGAACGACTTTGCCAAGAATGCCTCCGAGCCATGGCATGTCCGAGTCTGAAATCGCATCCAGATACCTGCGGGCCAGGTTGCCATCGGTGACGCGATATTCCGCCGCCAGCGCCACCCGCCGCATCGCCATGTCCTGCTCCAGCCGGGACACCGCCACGTCCCGGGCCTCCAGGGCATCCGTCAGCTCGTCGGCCCTGGCCTCGGCCACCTCCCGCCTTCCGAGCTCGGCCTGTTCGGCGGCGGCCAGGGCGACGCCACGGTCGTTGGCAGCCTTCCATCCATAGGTCGATGCCGCCGCGATGGCCACCGTGGCCAGGGCGACGGTCGCCACCAGCGCGACGCCGGCGCGGTTCCGAATCGTGAACCGCCTCATGCGATAGAGGCGGCTCGGAGGTGCGGCTTCGACCGGCTCCCCGTCGAGGAGACGCCCCAGGTCGGCTGCGAGCTCCGCCGCCGTCGCGTAGCGTCGATCACGAGCCTTGGCCATCGCCTTCAAGATGATCCAGTCGAGTTCACCCCGGACCAGTCGCCCGATCCGCGCCACCTCGTGGTTCTCGGCTCCGACCCTTCCCGTGGTTCGTGACACCGTGACGCGGGTCGACGGCGCCGGTGGTTCGACCTCGCGGATGATCCGGCGCATCTCGTCGAATCCCGCACCGCGAAGCGTCTCGGGCTCGAACGGAGGCGAGCCGGTCACCAGTTCGTAGAGAAGCACGCCGAGGGAGTAGACGTCGCTTCGCGCATCGACGTCGACGATCGAGAGTTCCGCCTGCTCCGGCGACATGTACTCGGGTGTCCCGACGAACTGACGAAACTCGGTGAACAGCGTGCGGTCGGTCAATGGGGCCTGCATCGCCTTGGCGACTCCGAAATCGATCACCTTCGGAATCATGCGACCGTCGACCTCACCGACCAGGATGTTGGCCGGCTTGAGATCCCGGTGAATCACCCCCTTGGTATGTGCATGCTGCACGGCGGAGGCGACGTCACGGGTCATCGCGAGTCTCGAATCGAGGTCGAGATCACGCTCACGACAGAACTGGTCGATCGGGACGCCCCGGACGAGTTCCATCACCACGAACGGTCGACCGAGATCGTCGCTTCCCGCATCGAGCACCTTCGCGATGTTCGGATGATCCATCAGGGCGAGCGCCTGTCTTTCCGCCTCGAATCTCGCCAGGACCTGTCCGGTGTCGAGACCCGGCTTGAGGACCTTGACCGCGACCTGTCGACGAACGGGTTCGGTCTGTTCCGCGAGCCAGACCGTGCCGAACCCGCCCTCCCCGATCTTCTGCAGGACGCGATAGCGCGAGAGGGACGGGCGGCCGCGATCGTGCTCGGTCACCCCCGGCTCGTTCGCCGCGGTCCCCTCCAGCGTTCGGAGGTCGCCGAAGTCGCTGGTGGCGATCAGCCCCTCCAGTTCGCGGGCGAGATCCGGTTCCTCCGAGGCGATCTCCCGGATTCTCGACCCCTGCGTCTCGACGTCGAGTTGAAGAAGTTCCTCGAGGATCTCCTCGAGTCGCTTGAGATTCGGTTCATGACTCATGGCATCGACTCCGTGGCTCCCGTTCTCGGATCCGCATCCTGTAGCCGGGCAAGCAACCAGGCGCGGGCGAAGGACCAACGTCGCTTCACGGTTCGCGGGGACAATTCGAGGGCTCGACCGACCTGCTCCACCGACAATCCTGCGAAAAATCGAAGGCGAACGATCTCCCCCAGTTCCTCGTCCGACGCGACGAGGCGTTCGATCGCCTCATCCAGAATGAGGAGTTCCTCGCATCGGTCGGCGGCGACCATCGCCACCGCGTCGGCGGGCAACGGATCGCGACGGCGATCCGGCCCCCCTCGTTTGGCGGCCTTTCGCCCCCGGGCATGATCGATGAGGATCCGTCGCATCGCGACGGTGGCCGCCGCCAGGAACGCCGACCTCGAATCGAAACCGAGCCCGGTCCCCTCGGACAGTCGAAGCCAGGCCTCGTTCACGAGGGCCGTGGCCTGGAGGGTGTGGCCGGTCCGTTCTCGATCGAGTTGTCCGGCGGCGATGCCGCGGAGGTCGTCGAGCACCAGCGAGACGAGGCGATCCCGGGCGTCGGGGTCGCCGGCCTGGGAACGATTCAGAAGCTGGTCGAACGTGTCCATCACAGGTCCCTTGGCGAGAGCGGGCGGTCGAGGGGCCACGATTTTCCGATTTCTCCGTTCCTGATGCCTCCACCTATACCCTGATGGACATGTTCGATACCCACTGCCACCTGACATTCGACTGCTACGAGGGCCGGATCGAGAAAATTCTCACCGAGGCCCGGACCGCCGGGGTCCGCGGCTGCATCTCGATCTCGACCACCACCGGCGATCTGGATCGCCTGGTGGAGATCGCCGACACCCACCACCAGGTCTGGTGTTCGTCCGGCGTGCATCCGCTCTACAGCGACCAACCGATCGACTGGGAGATCATGGGCCGGGCAGCCCGCCATCCCAAATGCGTGGCCTGGGGTGAACTCGGCCTCGATCGTCACTATGACCGGCCACCGATCGAGATCCAGCGACGAGTGTTGGAGGAACAACTCGCCCGGATCGAAGGTTGGACCGATGAGGGCCTCGCCAAGCCCGTGGTGGTGCACTGCCGGGAGGCGTTCGACGACCTGCTTCCCGTGCTCGATGCCTCCGGACTGCCGAACCACCGATTCGTCTTCCACTGCTTCACGGGTGACGAATCGGACGCGAGAAAGGTGCTGGACTTCGGCGGCTGGATCTCCTTCACCGGCATCGTCACTTTCGCCAATGCCCGCGACGTCGCGGCCGCCAGCGACCTCGTCCCGGACGACCGGATCATGGTCGAAACCGACGCCCCCTTCCTCACGCCGGAACCTCATCGCACCGTCCGTCCCAACGAACCGCGGTTCGTGGGATGCGTGGCGGCCTTTCTGGCCGAACGAAGAGGCCGGGACCCCGAGGCGTTCGAACGACTCCTCGACGAGAACGTGTCACGATTCTTTGGAATTCAGATCCCTGACTGAGTGATACCGGACCCGGCTTCGACCCGGCCTCGCCGTACAATCAACGATCCATGGATTCCAACGACCACGATCCAGATTTCACCCAGGGCGTGATGAGCTTCGGGGATCACCTCGAAGAGCTGCGTCGGCGGGTGATCCTCTCGCTCGTGGTGCCATTCCCGGTGGCGCTGCTGCTGTTCATGATCGCCCCCCACATCAGGGAGATCCTGATGAAGCCCGCGCTCGCCGCGATGGAAGCCAACGGCCTCCCCGCACGGATGCAGGCGCTCGGTCCGGCCGAAGTGCTGACCACCGACCTCAAGTTGAGCATCATCGGTGCGCTCGTGTTCACCGCGCCGTGGATCATCTGGCAGGGCTGGAAGTTCATCGAGCCCGGTCTCTACCGGCAGGAAAAGCGGTTCGTCCGATTCCTGGTTCCCGGCAGTGCCATCCTGATGCTCTCGGGCCTCGCGTTCCTGTATTTCGTCATGCTTCCGCTGATGCTTCAGGTGCTCATCAGTTTCGGCATCCCCGGCCCTGAGAATGCGTTCGGCATTCCTGATGTGGAAACCAGGATCGCTTCCAGTGATGCGGACGGCATTCCCGTGTTCCCGGTGCTCACCGAAGCGCCGATCGATCCCGCCCCCGGCCAATCCTGGATCGACCCCGCCAGCCGTTCCCTCTTCGTGGTGGTGCCGACCGCGGTCGACGGCGACGCCTACGAACTTCTTTCCGTCCCCCTCGGCCGAGCGGGAACCATCAGCCAGGAATTCCGGCTCGGCGAATACATCGGCTTCGTGCTCACCCTCGCCATCGCCATCGCGGTCGCGTTCCAGATGCCCCTGGTGATCCTCCTCCTGGGCTGGGTCGGGATCGCCGACCGTGGATTCCTTCAACGCAACCGTCGTTACGCGCTGCTGGTCTGCGCCGTCCTCGGGGCCATTCTCACCCCGGCGGACATCGTGAGCATGGTTCTTCTGTTCATCCCGCTGTACCTCCTCTACGAATTCGGAATCCTCCTTCTAGCCGTCGCACCGGCCGATCGAGTGGCCGAAGGTGGCTTCCTCCCCGGCTCCAGCGGACGCCGCTCGGAGGCGGATGAGCAGGACCAGGCCCGCCCTGAGGACTCCAGAACGGCCACCGAAACCTCACAGACCTCACAGACCGACCCCACCACGGACCGCAATTCAGAAATCAAGGACGAGGATGAGCGATCGACGTCCGATGAAGAGTCGGACCCGGAGGGCTCGTGATCATGAGATCAAGCCGACGACCGGGCCGAAACGTCCGGGCCACATCGTCCGGCGGAACCTCTCAACGCCTTCGCCGCCGAAGGAATCGCCGAATGAACCGCCTCCGCATCGCACATCAGAAGCACCCGGAAGTCGAGTCGATCGATCTCCAGATGATGGAACGGGCGATCGAGCTCGCACGCTCCGCC
>CAJWFU010000065.1:0-8547 GCA_913031315.1 uncultured Phycisphaerae bacterium
TCGCGATCGTCTGGGCGAAGGCCGAGGGCGTGGACGAGGACCCCGAGAGCTCGCGGGCGATTCGCGGATTCCTGGTGCCGACCGACCGACCGGGTTTCAAGGCCGAACTGATCAAGAACAAGTACAGCCTTCGGGTCGCCCGGACCTCCAGGGTGCATCTGGAGGACGTTCCGCTCACCGAGGATGACCTGCTCCCTGGAAGTGGTGGGCTGAGGTCTCCGCTCACCTGCCTCGATCAGGCCCGATACGGAATCGCCTGGGGCGTGGTGGGGGCGGCGGAGGCGTGCTTGCAGGATGTCGTGCGACACGCGGGAGGTCGGGAGATTTTCGGCAAGACGCTCGACCACTATCAACTCACGCAGGACAAGATGAGTGAATGCTGGATTCGAATCGTCCAGATGCAGGCGATCGCGGACCGGCTTGCCGAACTCAAGGCTGGCGGAGACGGTACCGGACCGCAGGTCTCGTTGGCCAAGACATCAGCCTGCGAGAGCGCCCAGATCGTGGCGAGGATCTGCCGGGATCTGCTGGGAGGAGTCGGCATCCTCGATGAGCATTGTGTGATGCGACACATGATCAATCTCGAGTCGGTCGCGACGTACGAGGGGACCCGGGACATCCATCGACTGGTGCTGGGGAGGGAACTGACCGGCGTTTCCGCATTCTTCTGATCCGGGCATGGTCGTGTGGGTGGAGATCGATATCCACCTTTTCCCGGACAACCAGCGTCCGATCAGGATCGTTAGGATTCGCGGCCGGATGCCATGTGGCACCAACTTCGCTCCAACCATGAAAAGGGCTTTTCATGAGTCTCAACAGGACCGGTCTGCTCCGAACCATCGCCATCGCCTCCCTCGCCTTCGTGGCGACCGGATGCAGCTACTACAAGATCACCGACCCGACGACCGACAAGGCGTACTACACGGAGAAGTACGATTCGAAGGACGGGGTCTCGTTCAAGGATGCCGCCACCGGCAAGGAAGTCACCATCCAGAATGCGGAGATCGAGGACATCTCGGGCTCTGACTTCAAGGCTGCCACCGGCGGTTGACGCCCTTCGGGCGAAACCCACGCGACTGAGAACAACGACGCGGGCCGCCCGAGAGGGCGGCCCGCGTCGCGTCTGGTGTCTCCCGGAACGAGATCTGCAGGGCTGCTGAGGCGGATCAGCGACGATCGGCTTCGATCGACATGGTCGCCCGGTTGATCCGGTCTTCGGCGGCCAGGGACAATCCGGTCGAAAGGCTGCCGGTGAGGAAGTCCAGCGGCTTCAGCCAGGGGCCATCGTCGGCCCGCAGGCGAACGCCGTCGGGGGAGAACGAGTTCAGCACCGGGGTCCTCGACGAGGGTGCGGAGTGGTGTCCACCGACGAGCACCAGGGCCGTCACCAGCAGCGCTAGAACGGGCGATTGCAGCCTCTTCCCGTTCAGCATCCGTATCTGGCGTTGGGTCCGAGTTCCTCGGCGATCCGGAGGAGCTGGTTGTACTTGGCGTTTCGATCGGAGCGGCAGGGGGCGCCGGTCTTGATCTGGCCGCAGTTGGTGGCGACCGCGATGTCGGCGATGGTGGCGTCCTCGGTCTCGCCGGAGCGATGGCTGAGCACGCTGGTGAACCCGTTTCGAGTGGCGAGGTTCACCGCGTCCAGGGCTTCGCTGAGGGTGCCGATCTGATTGACCTTGATGAGAATCGAGTTGGCACAGCCCTCTTCGATGCCTCGCTCAAGGAACCGGGGATTGGTGACGAAGAGATCGTCTCCTACGAGCTGGATCTGATCACCAAGTCGTTCGGTGAGCAGCCGCCAGCCGTCCCAGTCGTCTTCGGCAAGGCCGTCTTCGATCGATGCGATCGGCCACCTCTCGCACCAGCCGGCCCAGAGATCGACCATCTCTTCGGCCGAGATGACGCGTCCGGGATCGCTGGAGAAGAAGCAGTATCCCTCTTTGCCGAGCTTCTTCGCCTCGTTGGCGAGTTCGCTGGTCGCGGGGTCGAGGGCCACCACGATCTCTCCGCCGAAGTCGTAGCCCGCGGCGTCCACCGCTTCCGCGATCACTTCGAGGGCTTCCTCGTTGCTCTTGAGGTCGGGTGCGAATCCACCTTCGTCACCGACCGCCGTCGAAAGACCACGCTTCTTCAACACACCCTTGAGCGCGTGGTAGCACTCGACTCCGGCACGGAGTCCGACTTCGAATTCCTCGAACCCGATCGGCTGGATCATGAACTCCTGGAAGTCCACGGTGTTGTCGGCGTGCTTGCCACCGTTGAGGATGTTCAGCATCGGTACCGGAAGCACGCGGGCGCTGGTTCCGCCGAGGTAGCGATAGAGCGGCTGATTGGTCGCGCTCGCGGCGGCATGTGCCGTCGCGAGGGAGACGGCGAGGGTGGCGTTGGCCCCGAGGTTCGCCTTGTTCTCCGTCCCGTCGAGATCGCAGAGCGTCCCGTCGAGAGTTTCCTGATCGAGCCCGTCGAGGCCTTCGACCCCGTCCGCGATCCGGGTGTTGACGTTGGTCACCGCCTGCTCGACGCCCTTGCCGAGCCAGGCGTCGCCGCCGTCTCGGAGTTCGACCGCTTCGTTCTCGCCCGTCGATGCTCCGCTGGGCACGGCGGAGCGACCGGCGGAGCCGTCCTCCAGAATCACTTCCGCCTCGAGGGTGGGATTTCCGCGTGAGTCGAGGATCTGACGGGCGTGGATGGACGTGATTTCGATGGGCATTTCGTTGATCTCCGGGGTTCTGGTCGCGGGATGCTAACGAGTTCCGGCCCTGAAGGCCCGGTTCGAGATTTCCGGCGTCATTCCCGGAAACTTTCGGGCAAGTTCTGTTTAACATGAGGTCGGGTGAAATGTTGATGCCCCTTCGGTTCTCCGCGAACCGCAGGTTCCAGAGCAAAAAAATGAAAAGAGGAAGACATGATGAGTGGTAAGAAATCATTCCGAGTCGCCGGCCTGTGCTGTCTTTCGTTCACCGGGGCGGCCCTCGCTGGCTCCGGTGAGGTCATTCTCGAAGGCCTGAACAGTCCGGTGGGCCTCGAAGCCGACGCCGATGGCGTGGTCTGGGTCAGTGAGATGGGAATTCCGCAGACACCGAGCGACCCTGGCCTGGGGCGGGTCGGCTTCATGTCCCGCAATCTCGACGGGACGTTCACCCACGTTCCACTCGTCGAGAACATCGATGTCGCGTTCAACGAGTTGGGAGAGCCGGCCGGAGCCCACCACATCGCCTTCGGTTCCGATGGTTCCCTGCTGCTCGCGGTCGGAGGTCCGAACATCGGGCCGTATCCGAACCTTGGCTCGGTGATTCGTTATGACCCGACGTTCGGGAGCATCGTCGACGGCCCCTATCCGGTCGACGGCGCCGCAACCATCTCGGAAACGCCCATCTTCCCGTACATCGTCTCGAACGGCTTCGACGACTCGAACGTCTACTCCGTGGTGGAGGTCGGGAGCGATCTCTGGATCGCGGATGCGGGGGCCAACGCGGTGGTGAAGCTCGCGAGCGACGGAACGATCTCGACCCTCGCGGTGTTTCCCGATCTGGTCAACCCCAAGGGCACGAACCCGCCGGTGTCCCAGACGGTGCCGACTCGGATCATCGCCGACGGAAACGGTGGCGCCTTCGTGGTGGTGCTGACCGGGTACCCGTTCGTGGTGGGTAACGCGACCATCCACCGTCTGGACGCGGCCGGCAACATGAGCGAATTCGCCACTGGATTGAGCACCCTGATCGACGTCGAGGTCGCCGCGGACGGAAGCCTGATCGTGAGCTCGGCCGGAGAGTTCAATCTCGCCGGGCAGCCGGTTCCCTTCACGGGTTCGGTGAGTCGGGTTCGTGCGGACGGATCCTCGGAGACCCTGATCGAGGATCTCTTCCTCCCCACCGGCATCGAAATCGTCGGTGAGGATCTCTGGGTGACCTCGCTGGCGCTCGGAACCGTCACGCGATACTCCGGGCTTGCCCCCCAGGCCTGTTTCGGTGATCTGAATGGTGACGGTCGGGTCGACGCCGCCGACCTCGGACTGCTCGTCGCCGCGTGGAACGCCTGTCCCTGATCGGCCGCGATCGAGACGAAGACTCGGACCGCGTCATTCCTTCCCATGGGGTGACGCGGTCTTTTTTCGGGAGCGACTCAGGGCGCCGGATGCCGGGGTGATTCCCCCTGCAGCAGGCGCCAGACGTCCTTGACCACCCAGCTCATGTTGCTCAACGCGGTCGTGGTTCGACTGGCGAGGTGGGGGGCGAGGTGCGCATTGGAAAGTCCGAGCAGGGGATCGTCCTCGGTGAAGGGCTCGGTGGCATGCACATCCAGGATCGCGAGGGCGGTGGGATTGGATTCCAGCCACGCCGCAAGCGGGCCTTCCTCGATGATGAAGCCCCGGCTGGTGTTCAGCAGGATCACGTCGGACTTGAGTCGCCCGATGATCCCGGCGTCGAGCAGGCCGTGATTCGCGTCGCGGCCATCGACGTGGACGGTCAGGACGTCACTCTCCGCCAGCAGACCGTCCATGGAGACCGGCGAAGCGCCGTGGCGATCGGACTCCGGGATCTCGAGCAGATCGTGGTAGATGGTGGTGAATCCGAGGGCGGTCGCGACCTGTGCGACTCGCCGCCCGATCCGGCCGAATCCAAGAATGCCGAGCACCAGTTCGTTCATCTGCCAGGCGCCGCAGACTTCGCTGCGAATCTCCGACCACCGGGTACGGGATACGGGCTCGCCGAGGGTCAGTCTGGGTCTGATCGCATCACAGAGGAGGCAGGTGACGTACTCGACGACGGCCTGGGTGTTGGCATCGGGGGTGTGTACGACTTCGATGCCCCGGCGGCGACAGGCTTCGACGTCGATGTTGTCGAGCCCGACCCCCGCGCGGGCGACCACCCGGAGTTCAGGAAGTCGATCGAGAAGTCTTTCGTCCACGATCGTGTAGGTCCGTACCACGAGGCCGTGAACCTCAGCCGCGACGGCGGCGAACTCCTTCGAGTCGACTTCGGCGTGGAGGAGCTCGCACCGCTCCTTCAGCCACGTCTCCGCTTCGGGATCGAGGTGCTCGGTACGAACGACGAGGGAACGCTGTGGTTCGGGGCGAACAGGCATCCCTCGATGCTAACCCCATTTCGGGGATCAAACGTGGAAGAGACGGCGCGCCGTCCACCGGGAATCCCCCGGACGGGGCGGGGGCTTTCGTCGCGGCTCCGGATCGTCTATTTTCTGCGATCGCCCGCGTCCAGTCACGGAGATCAATGATGAACAAGAGAGACCTTGTGGAGCGTGTCTCCGCCGACCTCGGTGGACCCCGTCAGGGAGCCGAGAAGGCCGTGAAGGCCGTGATCGAATCGATCCTCGACGGACTCGAGCGGGATGGGGCCGTCACCATCGCCGGTTTCGGAACCTTCGAACGGAAGGAACGAGCGGCCCGGGTGGGAAGAAATCCCCGCACGGGTGAGGCGATCGAAATCCCCGCCTCCAGCACGGTCGGTTTCCGACCTGCCGCAGCCCTGAAGCGGACCGCGGTCGAGGCCTGAGGAAGAGGACCGATAAAGCCATGCCCGCAGAACCGGCGCGACCGGTCTTTCCCGTGCAGCCTCCGCCTCTTCCCCGACATCCCCATCAAGATCACTTGCGTTCGGGTCGATCGTTTCGAGGTCGGAGATCGCCCGTCGCGGTCTTCCGGTCGCTGCCGACGTTCGTCAGGTGGCGCTGCGGGAGGTAGATCGAGGCATGGACAAGGCCAGTCTGATCGGCAGTATTCTCGGGGTGTGCGTGTGCGGTGGCACCGTCATGCTCGTCCTGAGTCACGGCGGGAACATCATGATGTTCTGGTCCCTCAAGGGCGTGATCATGGTGTTCGGCGGCACGTTGAGCGTGCTCTTCATGGCGATGCCCATGGAGAAACTCCTCCAGGTGCCCGGCTACATCAAGGCGTTCTTTCGCGAACCGACCCAGTCGATCGGCGAAACGGTTTCGACCCTTTCGCAGCTCAGCGACAAGGCTCGGCGTGATGGCATTCTCGCGTTGGAGTCCGAGGTCGAGAACATCAAGGACCCGTTCCTTTCCCAGGCCTTGAAGATGGCGGTCGACGGTACGGACGAAAGCGTGATCGAATCCACCCTGCGGCTTGAACTGATGGCCATGCAGGAACGGCACAAGGCGGGGAAGAAATTCTTCGACCTCATCAAGCTCTACGGGCCCGGATACGGACTCGCGGCGACGCTGATCGGACAGATCGGCATGTTCGGCTCCCTCGGAGGTTCGATCGAGGAACTCGGGGGCATGCTGGCCGTCGCGGTGACCGCCACCATGTACGGAACGGTTCTCGCCAATGCGATCGCCGGTCCCATCGGTGACAAGCTCTCTCTTCGCTCCGGGGAAGAGATCCTCTCGAAGGAAATGATGCTTCAGGGCATCATGAGCATCCAGGCGGGTGACAACCCCCGCACCACCACCGAGAAGATGCTCGCCTTCGTTCCGCAGTCCGGGCGAGGTCGCCTGAAGCTTGCGGCCTGACCGATCCAACGGTTCCGGCCCCAAGCGGCCTGAGTGGGAGAGACCGTCATGTCCGAGGAACACGCCAAGCACGACGCGGGACATCACGGTGGCGGCCATGGCGGCCACGAGGAGGAAGAAGAGGGCGGAGCTCCCGAGTGGTTGATCTCCTTCGCGGACATGGTGATGCTCCTCATGGGGTTCTTCGTGATCCTCTTCGCCTTGAACGTCCAACCCAAGGGTGGCAACGCCGGCGGCGGGGGAGAGGATTCCGAAGGAGTCGCTCATCAGCCGCTTGAAATCGATCCCGAGTTCGTCGAGTCGATTCGCCGCGCCTTTCGGAACCCGCTGAACCCGGAAAACCCAGAGGACGCGCACATTCTCGACGCCATAGCGCAGCGAGGGGCGGGCAACGCGAGGGACGTCGGAATCAAAGGGGCGGAAACCGAGGTTCGTTCCCCCCGCGACATCGATTTCTTCGGCGAAGGAACCGACGTTCCATTCGAACGACACCAGCTCGAACCATCGACGGACGCGGATCCCGTGGTCACGGAATTCGCCTCTCGTCATCGAGGGCGACAGAACGTGATCGAGGTTCGCGGGCACACCGACGAGGTGGAGGCCTGGAAGGACCCGGGCAAGGCGTTCCGGATCTCGTTGGAGCGGGCGGCGAAGGTCGCCGAGCGTCTCGCCGAAGCGGGGATCGACTGGGGGCGACTTCGAGTCACCGCGGCCGGCATCACCGAGCCCCGGCGTCGGGATCGAGCGATGAGCGTCCAGCCGGGCGAGAACGCCCGGGTCGAATTGCTCGTTCGGCGAGACTCGGCCATCCGCTGAAGGTCCTGGATTTGGTTTGCGAGGGCTCGTCCAGGACGCCGAAAGGTTCCCGGACGGTTTTTCGCGGTTTGAAGGTGGATTCCCGTTTCGGCGCGTCTATGGTTCCCAGTCGCCCCACCTTCCGCGGGCCAGACTGGAGCGTTCATGTCCCAGATCCGTCTTTTGTCATGTGTGGTCAGCGGTGGGCTTGCCCTCTCGGGAGTCGCCCTCGCCGATGTGCTGGACGACATCGGACACACGGATCTTCTTGAACGCCTCGGCTCGGACGCGCCCACGGGCGCGGGAGTGATCGTCGGGCAGATCGAAGTTCCCGATCCGGGATACGGACCCAACCGCTCCAACGGCGACTTCGACGGGGTGTCCTTCATCGAGCGGAGCGGGGTTTCCGGGACGAGCAGTCACGCGACCGAGGTGGCGACGAATTTCTACGGAACCTCGTTGAGTCCTGCACCGGGCATCGGCACCGTGAACCTCTGGGATGTGAACGACTTCGTGGGCTCCGGGTTTCTTCGGGTCGGTACCTCCCAGTCTCCGGCCAGTCCGCCGAGCGGACTCAAGGTCTTCAATCACAGTTGGATCGGCGCCTTTCCGGCCGCGAGCTCGAACAACGAGGCGATCCGCCGTGCCGACTATTCCTCGAACACCTTTCGAACTCTCTGGGTCCTCGGGGTGGCCAATGGCGCGGGAAGTGTCGGTGAACCGTTGCTCTCCGGCATGTTTCATGGACTCAGCGTCGGACTCGCCAATGGCAATCACGCTTCCACGGACACCGCCGCCGGGCTTGATGGACCGGGAAGAATGAAGCCCGAAATCGTGGCCCCCGCCGAGTTCTCGAGCTTCTCGACACCACTGGTCGGGGCGTGCGGGGCGTTGCTCTACGAGACGATTGAAACCGTCCCGGAACTGGCCTCCAGCAGTGGTGCCGGCCAGGTCCACGTGGTGAAGGCCATCCTGCTCGCAGGGGCGGTCCGGGATGCGGACTGGACCAATGAGCCCTCGACCTCGCCCGGGGATCGGGGGGTCACCGCTCGGCCCATCGATGAGGTCTTCGGTGCGGGGGTGGTCAACGTCGACCGAGCCCACCGGATTCTGACCGGATTGGAGCAGGACGGCGAGACGACGGTTCCCGCCTCGGCGACGCTCGAAGGTCCCGGGT
Organism: uncultured Phycisphaerae bacterium; assembly: GCA_913031315.1. Classification (GTDB taxonomy): domain Bacteria; phylum Planctomycetota; class Phycisphaerae; order Phycisphaerales; family SM1A02. The sequence continues at coordinate 8,468 of CAJWFU010000065.1, forward strand.
GGGATTTCGAGAGCATGTCCGTGGGGGAGACGCTCTGGCATCGGTTCACCCTCGATGCCCCGGCTGAGGAGGTCGGGATC
>CAJWFU010000066.1:0-8533 GCA_913031315.1 uncultured Phycisphaerae bacterium
GGAGGACGGCGACGAGACCGTTCGTCGATTCGGTGAGATGGTCGGCCCTCGGGAGTTCAATGAACGGCTGACCGCCGCTCAGGATGAAAGCCACTCCTACGCATGGGTCCTCACCACCAGTCTTGGTTTCGAGGCGTTGGTGCTTGGATTCGGGGTCTGGCGATTCTCGCGGCGGGACTACTGACCCGACCGGTCATCGGTGCCGAGTTCCCGGCTCCGATCGGCCGCGGCACTGATCGCTTCTTGGATCACGTCGTCGAAGTCACACCGTTCGAGTGCGTCGAGTCCGGCGGCGGTGGTGCCGCCTCGACTGGTCACCGCCCGTCGAAGGGTGGCGGCATCGCTCTCGGAGTCCTGGAGAAGTGTCGCGGCACCGAACAACGTCTGGTTGACCAGCATTCGGGCGGTGGCGGGGGAGAGACCCTCGGCGATGCCGGCAGCGGTCCACGCCTCCGCCATGCGGAATACCCAGGCCGGACCTGAACCGCTGACCGCCGTCACGGCATGGAAATCAGGTTCTTCGACCTCCACGACTACCCCGACCGATTCAAAGATCCGACGGACGAACGCGAGATCGTCTTCGGTCGTGTCCTGGCCGGATGAGATCGCGGTCACGCCATGGCCGAGCGAGGCGGGAGTGTTCGGCATGGTGCGGACCACGGCGGTGTCCTTCCCGAGGGCAGCGACGATCCGGTCGCTCGGGAGTCCCGCCATCACGCTGATCGCGAGTCGTCGGCCAGCCCGCTGGCCGATGCCTTTCGCCACTTCGGAAAAGAGCTGTGGCTTCACCGCGAGGAGGATACGAGGGGCCTCTCCGACTCTCGTCGGATCCAGCGAGTGGCATCCAAGGTCGGTGAAACTCCTGATGCGATCCGGCAGGACATCGCACACTCCGACCTGGTGGGGGGCGAGGATCCGGGCTCGCAGGAGTCCTCGCAGGACGGCTCCGCCCATGTTTCCGAGGCCGATGACGGCCAATTCCAGGGGTGGATTGGATTTGGGAGCGGGGAGCGACTCTGGCGGGGAACTCATGGAGCGGCCTCCGGGATGGCAGGGTGGGCGCCGGCATCCTTTTCTCGGCCCATGAGACCGGTTTACATGACGGCTTCCGGCCCGGACATCCGTATACTTGTCTCCCATGCCACTCACCGGCTACAGCCCGATGTATGAACTCGACTTCGAGTCCGCAGTCCTGGAGATCGATCGTCAGATCGAAGCTCTGGAGGAGAAACCTGATCGAGATCGGTTCGAAACCGAAATCGCTCAGCTCCGGCAGACTCGGGATGAGCTTCTGCGCAAGATCTACGGAAATCTCACGCCTTGGCAGACCGTTCGGGTCTCCCGTCATCCGCTTCGGCCGCACGCCGATGATTACGTGCGGATGATGTGCCGCGATTTCTGCGAACTGCACGGTGACCGTCACTTCGGGGATGATCCTGCAATCCTTTCCGGCTTCGGTCGGATCGGCTCCCGCAAGGTCCTCATCATCGGTCATCGCAAGGGGCGGACAACGGAGGAGAAGATTCGTTGCCACTTCGGTTGCGCCCACCCAGAGGGCTATCGCAAGGCTCTCCTCAAGATGAAGCTGGCGGAAAAGTATCGACTTCCCGTCGTGACCCTGATCGACACCCCTGGGGCTTACCCGGGGCTTGGAAGCGAACAGCGGGGGCAGGCCGAGGCCATCGCCCGCAATCTGCTCGAGATGAGCCGCCTTCGGACGCCTGTGGTCTGTGTGGTCATCGGCGAAGGTGGATCGGGTGGAGCCCTCGGAATCGGAGTAGGAGATCGGGTCGCCATGCTGACCCACGCCTGGTACTCCGTCATCAGCCCTGAGGGGTGTGCCGCGATCCTTTGGAAAGAGGCGAACGAGCAGACCAACACGCTGGCTGCAGAGTCTTTGAACCTGGTGGCCGCCGATAATTTGAAGCACGGACTCGTTGATGCCATCATCGAAGAACCTCTGGGAGGGGCCCACCGAGACCCAGAAGGGTCTTCAGAGCGTCTCCAAACCTGGATTTTGGATCAACTTTCGGATCTGTCGAGGGTTCAGCCGGAGACGCTCGTCCGTCGGCGATTTGAAAAGTTCCGAGAGATCGGGCCGGTCGTCTCAATGGAAATGCCCGAAGTCGAAGCCGCGAATCGGGGCTGATACGACTCGGATGTTTGGCCTTGATGGGGCCAGATCGTCGCACGTTCGGGATTTTTCCGCCCCGAATCGGCGATGTTTTCCGTGCGTTGCGACTTTGCGAATGGTTCGCTACCATGATTTTTTCCGCCCCATGCCCCCTTTCCGCACCGCGTAGGAAAGAGGCTTTACTGCAGCGGTCGAGGATGCCCACGCGTGGCCACCAAGAAGTCCACCGCTCCGAAGAAGAAGTCAGCGAAGAAGGCTCCGGCGAAGAAGGCTTCGTCGAAGAAGCCATCGGTGAAGAAGTCTCCGGCGAAGAAAGCTGCGGCCAAGAAGTCTTCCGCCAAGAAGGCTCCGTCGAAGAAAGCTGCGGCCAAGAAGTCTCCCGCCAAGAAGGCTCCGTCGAAGAAGCCTGCGGCGAAGAAGTCTCCCGCGAAGAAAGCTCCGTCGAAGAAGCCTGCGGTGAAAAAGTCTGCCGCGAAAAAAGCTCCGGCGAAGAAGCCTGCGGCCAAGAAGGCTCCCGCCAAGAAGGCTGCATCGTCAAAGAAGACCGTCGCTTCGAAGAAAGCTCCGGTTCGCAAGGCGATGGCGACCAAGGTGGCCCCAGCCATGCCAGGGTCGCCCATCAAGCCTCCGGTCACCAAGAAGAAGAAGAATGATCGCCGAGTGGCACCCACGGTGGTCCCCTCGCGCCGGAAGTTGCAGAAGAAAGCGGAAGCCGAGGCGGCAGCAAAGTCCCCTCGCCGAAAGATCGACTTCGCGAATCCCCGATCAGTCGCCGCCGCCGCCGCCAGTTCAGAAACCGATGCCGACGGTTACGTGTTCATCAACGGTCGCCGTGTTCGGGCGATCTCGACCAAGGGTGTCGGAACCAAGAAGAAGCGATCTGCGAAGACGGTCGAAGTCGAGCCTGTGCAGGCTCCGAAGATCGATGTTTCCAAGATCAAGACCAAGCTGTCGACGAAGGATCTCGAGAAGTACCGGGATCTGCTGATTCTGCGTCGGCGAGAGATCATGGGCATGGTTTCCGGCCTGGAAACCGAAGCGCTCCGGTCGTCCGGTGGAAATCTCTCCAACATGCCGGTTCACATGGCCGACGTGGGAAGCGATGTTTTCGAGCAGGACTTCACGCTCGGCATGGCGGCGACGGAGCGAGAAATGGTGATTCAAATCGACGCCGCCCTCACGCGAATCGGGGAACGGACTTACGGGGTCTGCCAGGCGACCGGAAAGGCCATCCCGAAGACGCGGCTCAATGCCAAACCCTGGGCCAAGTACACGGTTGAAGCGGCCCGGGCCGCAGAACGTGGCCTCTCGGGCGAGTGACCTCGCCTTCCCTTCGCCGCTGGCCCCGATGGACCGGGTGATGACCGATTCTGAAACCACTTCCAGCCTGGAACCCCCGGCGCGACGATCCGTCGCGGCGTGGCTGATCCTGCTGACCGTCGTGGTGATTGGTCTTACGGCGGATCTGGTTTCCAAGAAATGGGCTTTCGTCAACGTCACCGAGGAGCCGGTGGTGTTGGTGTACGAAGAGATCATCGACGGTGTGAACCCGATTCCTTGGCATGAAGGAGTGGTGGTGATCTCTCCCGATCTTCTGGATTTCCGCTTGGTTCTCAACCGGGGCGCGGTCTTCGGCATCGGCCAGGGGCGACGAGTCGAATTCGTTCTTTTCACGGCGATTGCAATCACGGTGGCGATTGCGGTCTTCGGCTGGTGGACCCGGTCTCGGGCTCATCTGGCTCACGTGGCGATCGGACTCATACTGGCCGGAGGTCTTGGGAACCTCTACGACCGCGTGTCGATCGGAGCGGTTCGAGACTTTCTCCACATGCTTCCAAGGTGGGAGCTTCCCTTGGGCATTTCGTGGCCTGGAGGGACGACGGAAGTCTTCCCGTGGGTGTTCAACATCGCGGATGTGGAACTCCTGGTTGGAATGGGACTACTGCTCATTCACGTTCATCTCTCGGATCGTCAGGCTCGTCAGATGACCTCGGATGCGGGAGAGAAGGTCGTGGTCACGACGGCCCCGGATCAAGCATCTGAAGAGCCTCTTCCAGAGGAATGATGCAGGACGCGGGGGTTGGATTCGGCAGTTCGTCAGGATCAACGGCACGGTCGAGATTGAACGGGCCGACCGAGATCCGACGGATCGAGGCGCAGTGGCCTCCAGTCCCCAGTTCCTGGCCCAGCTCACGGGCGAGGCTTCGTACGTAAAAGCCTTTTTCGCATTCGACCCGGACGGTGGCCAACGGCCACTCGTACGACTCGAGTTGGATGTCATGCACGGTGACCAGCCGGGGCTCGAGTTTCGGCGTTTCACCCTTGCGGGCTGCGGCGTATGCCCTTCGCCCATCGACCTTCTTGGCACTGAAGTCGGGGGGGCGCTGCATGAATTCGCCGGTGAATCTCGATTGCAGGAGATCTGCAATCGCCGTGGCTTCGGGTCGGCTCTCCACTTCGACGGGCTGGAGATCGCTTTCTCGGTCATCGCTCGGAGTGAAGGCTGACAGATCGATTTCCGTTCGGTATCCCTTGCGAGTCTTCATGAATCGCTCGAGAGACTTGGTCGCCTTGCCGACGCCGACCACCAGGACCCCCGTGGCAAGGGGATCCAGGGTCCCCGCATGGCCTGCTTTCATTCCGACCTTCCTTCGGACGATCGCGACCACGGTCATGGAGCTCATTCCAACGGGCTTGTCGATCACCACCACCCCGGGAGGCAGCCCCGCTTCTTCGCCGGATCGGGGTCGAAGTCGCTGAGATCGGCGAGAAGTTCCTCCTCCGGAGGGCCGGGAACCTTGATTTGGAGGCCCGTCTGAAGGAACCGGAGAATCGGAGTCGGGTTGTCGGTTGTCGGTTGTCGGCATCGCGATACAATACTTCGCTCCGGACAGGTGTCCGAGCGGCTGAAGGAGCGGCACTGGAAATGCCGTGTACGGTTTTTCCGTACCGTGGGTTCGAATCCCACCCTGTCCGCTTAATGGTCGGTCACGTGTCGCTCGGCACGTCCCGACAGACAACTCGATCGCGGGCTGTAGCGCAGCTTGGTAGCGCGCCATACTGGGGGTGTGGAGGTCGCTGGTTCGAATCCAGTCAGCCCGATTTCGAGAACGACCCCGTCGCATTGCGACGGGGTCGTTTGCTGTCGGGGCATTTTCTCAATCCATTGAGTTCAGTTCGCCTCGCCAGACGAGGGGGCCGCCTGGAGATCTTCGGGAAAGCGGTCGAGGAACTCGATGCAGAAATCAAACTGCTCCTTGAACTGCTCGGGAGAGAGGGTGAACCAGGTGGAAACCGCCGCCCCGCCGGGGGCGAGTTCCATCGTGTGTTTCTTGTGTTGCATCAGCCATTCCATCATGGCCTGATCAATGATGGCGAAAGCCCATTTCTGATCGGTGGAACGGACTCTGTACGCCTGGTTGAATGCATCAAGTTCGAATTTGACCGTCGACATTCTGAACGTCCCCCGTCCCTCCTCGATGCCAAGTGCGGAGAGTCTCTTGCCGAGAGAGTTGGGAGTGATCAGGGTTGGTTGGATCTCAGTCTCGGTGAGGACCAGGATCGAGGAATACTCTCCTTCGCTCCAGTCGATGTCCGAGCCGCTATCTGCATTGAGGTCGTAGTAGACGGTGTCCCAGGCGATGATCGTGTGGCCCTTGTATGAACCCCAGCAGATGTTCCGATCTGACTGCCAGTCGCCGCGGAAGCGATTGGAAGCGAACTGCGGGAAGGCGGATTGAATCTTCGAGAGTCCGATCAGGCGGGTGAAGACCGAAACCGCTTTGGCCGAATGCTTGCCGATGCCGGAAGCATCATGCTTCTTGGAAGGGTTCCGGGGGGGGGTGAAACCAGTGGTATCCGGGCTGAATTCAAGCCCGTTTTCCGCAGCCCAGGCCCGCATCATCTTCGCTCTTCTTCGATTCTTGAACCAGAAGTAGGCCATCTGGAGCGGGCCGATGATTGGTAGGGTCGCGATATCGTTCTCCCTGCTGAGAGGTGTTGGTCACTCGGGGAAGTCCAGGAGCGGCATTTCGCCCGTGATGCTCCCGACCCGATTTCGAGGGTATCCATTGAACATGATGTTCGCATTCATACTCGTGCTCGGCTCCATTCAGGCCGTTTTCGAGTCTCCGGACGACTCGCCGGCGGTCAATGATCTTCGAATCCGGATCGCCGCGATTCGGAAACGAGCTGACCTGCCGGCGTTGGGGGTCGCCGCCCTGGCCGATGGCCGAATCGTGCAGCTTGAAACCGTCGGGGTACGTGCGAACGGACGAGATGCCGCCACTGATCGGAGCGATCACTGGCATCTTGGTTCGTGTGGAAAGGCGATGACCGCGACCGTGTTGGCGCGTCTGGTGGAGGCCGGGTCCTTGTCCTGGGCTTCGACCATCGGATCCGTGTTCGGTGACGTGGATGAGATCCATCCGAACTGGCATCCGGTGACCCTCGCCCAGCTGGTGCGCCATCGCTCCGGTCTTCCGGAGGATCGCACCCCGGACTCCGTCATCTTCCCCAAGGTTCGGCGGATGAACGGGCCGCTTCCCCTTCAGCGTCTCGAAGTGGTGCGTCTGGTTCTGGCAAGGCCTCCAGCCAGTCAGCGAGGGAAGGTGATGGCCTATTCGAACTTCGGTTACGCCGTCGCATCAGCGATGGCCGAGCGAGTCACCGGTCGGCCATGGGAAGCGCTGTGTCGGGAGTGGTTGTTCGAGCCGCTGGAAATGACTTCCGCGGGTTTCGGCCCACCCGGTGCCGGGGATGGAGATGGAATCGATCATCCGCATGGGCATCTCGGTGATCGACCGGTACCGCCTTCGATTCTGGCCGACAACCCGGCCGCGATCGCGGCAGCGGGAACGATCCACGCGAATCTGAAGGACTGGAGCCGATTTCTCGGTCTGCATCTGGGCCTTGTAGACGGGTTTCTTTCGCCCGCGACGATCGAGGAACTTCATCGTCCAGCGTTGAATGGGCGGTATGCCGCCGGTTGGATGACGGGGACTCGTCGATGGGCGGGCGTGGACGGCCTCAAGCCCGGGCCGATCCTCACCCATTCGGGGTCGAACGGCCTGTGGTACGCCGTGACCTGGTTGGCACCGGAACGAGGGTGGGCGTTGATGGCCGTCACCAACAAGGGGGGACCGGATGCCGCGCGGGCCTGCGACGAGGCCATCGGGGTACTCATCAAATCGATTGACGGGGCGATCCCCGACTCAAGTGGGAACCGAAGCGGCGATCAGGGAGACGCTGAAGCATCCCCCTGATCGCGGCATGATCGGGGTCAGGGCTTTTTGGAGTCGCCGACCAGGCTGAACTTCCCGGTTCCAAGATCCTGAACGCCGGCGACGATTCGAACGTCACCCTTTCCAACGGCACGAGAGATCACGCTGGACTGCGCCATGATCCGTCGGATGCCTTCCTGTGCATTGCAGGAGATGGCAACGGGGAGTGCCTTGGGATCACCCGGGGTGCAGTTCATGGTGCACGGAACGATGATGGAGTCGATCAGTCCGGGAAGGTTTCCAGGCAGCGCCGCCGGATCTTCGCGGTGCGTGATCGCGGCGTCGACGGCGCCACAGGCCGAGTGGCCCATGACCACGATCAGATCAGACCCGAGCACGGCCACGGCGTATTCAAGGCTGGCGATGACGGCGGTGGTCGGTACGTTGCCGGCGATGGCACAGACGAAGAGTTCGCCGAGAGGCTGGTCGAAGACGATTTCAGGGGCGACGCGGGAGTCCGCGCATCGGACGACCGCGGCGAAAGGGGCCTGACCGGCGGCGAGTCCCTTGCGGGCTGCCGGAAGGTTGTGCGAAACGGCTTCGCCCTTGATGTATCGGGCATTCCCGGCCATGAGCGTCTTCAGGGACTGGTCTGGCCCGCTGGCGGAACGGACGGAGGGTGCTTTGGTGAATCCCAGGCCGGCCGCAGACATGAGGGCGGCTGAAAGGAGAAGCAATGAAGTTCTGGCGGACGTGATTCTCATGAAGACTCTCCGGGGGTGGTGGGACGATTCATCCGCTAGGCTAGCGGTAAAGGGGAGACCCAGGGGCGGAGAGTTTTTTTGACGACCACGAAACACCATGAGGCCCGCCATGATTCAAGTGCTCTTCCTCACAACGACGCTCGTCCTGACCATGACGGAGTCCGTCGCTTCAAAGCCCGGTGTCATCGACGAACGTCACTGGACGGTCGACGGCACTGACTTGACGGAATCCGGTGGAAAGGGACCGGCAATGTCGGTTCGGCCGATTCCCAGAAATCCGGTCGAGAATGGCGTCGCGTTGTCTGGACGAGGTACACCGTTCGTGGTGACACCACGGATCGCCGATCTTGAAGGCGGCCTCCCGGCGGAATCAATCACGCTGGAAGCCTGGGTTTCGATCGACATGCCCCTCC
>CAJWFU010000067.1:0-8457 GCA_913031315.1 uncultured Phycisphaerae bacterium
CAAGGACCTAGCGGTTAACAGCCGCTCGCTCTACCAACTGAGCTACAGGGGATCAACGAAGTCGTAGCGTACCCGCCCCGACGTTCTCGTCAAGTGAACATCCGAAACCGCGATACTCGTTCGAGGCCCGAGAACCACCCCCGGATCTCCGCGTCGCTGCCGGGGTCGGCAACGACAGCGACGCGTTCCAGGATGGAACGCGCCGCTGGTTGGATTACGTACGGAAGGACGGCGATCAGTTTCGTCGACGACGTCCGGCAAGTCCAGCCACTGCAGCCATGGCCAGGACACCGGGGCCAGGCACCGGGGTGATGATGAAAGAGATGGCCCAGTCATCGGCCGAGGGGCTCGTTTCCTGGGCCCAGAACGTGTAATCACCCGCGCCAAGCGGCCCGCTGTAGCCCTGAGCACCGGACGCCTGACCCATGAGGTCGAAGAAATCCAAGCCGGAATCAGCTTCGCTGGGCAACGCGTACCCGAGAAGACCGGACGGATTCGGATTGATCGGGTCGGCCCCGAGGACGTCCCCGGCCGAGAATCCCATGAATCCGAGATTGAACTCGTTGTCGGTATCAAACAGGTCGAGAACGATCCCCGTCAACTCGAAGCCACTGGCGACGTTGAAAGTGAAGATGTCTCGATCGTCTCCCTCCCCGTCCGTGGTGAAAACCACGGTGGAGCTCGCACCCGTGAAGTCGATGAAGGTGGGTGCATTCGGGTCGCCGGACAACTCACCGTCAATGGCCTCGTCGTACACGGTGTCCCCAAATGCGAGGGCCACAGTCGGAACCATGGCCGCGACCGCGATGGCGTGATGACGAATCTTCATGATGGATCTCCTACAAAGGCGGAATTTGGGGGGCCGGGAAGCCCCCTGAAAAACAGACCAGGCCCGGAAAAATGAAGGACCTCGAAGAAATGACAATCTCTTCTGACTCAGAAGTTTACGCCTACTTCTCTGGAGATCCACGGGAAAATCGGTAAAATTGGAGGTCAGGATCCGGGCCGAACGGGTCCCCATCGTCGACGAGGGACCCTCGCCCCACCTCGCGCCAGACCCCTCGCCTGCTCCCGCTTGCCCAAGGGCCATCAATCCCGCTACACTGTCCGATTCGGTCGCAAGTTGGCACCTGGCCAGCGCGGCATTTCCATCGAACCTGATCTCCGCGAGCAAGAACCGTGAAGACCGACATTCATCCCGAGTACTTCCCTGAGTGCAAGGTGTATTTCCGCGGCGAGGTCGTCATGACCGTCGGGGCCACCGTCCCCGAAATGTCGGTCGAAGTCTGGTCGGGCTCGCACCCGTTCTACACCGGCAAGAGCGCCTTCGTGGATACCGCCGGCCGAGTCGAGAAGTTCCAGCGAAAGTTCGCGGGCAACTACTTCGACAAGAAGAACGCCAAGAAGTAGCTCCGAGGGGGTCATGGTCCCTGAGACCTGGGTTCGACCTCGGTTCGACCTGGGTCCCGACCTCTTCGACTCCCTCATGATCATCGAGACCCGTGTCGCCCTGCGACGCGGGTCTTTCCATGCCCGTATCCGCCGAACTTGACTCCCCACCATCGGAACATCCGGCCTTGATCGTCGAACTGCCTGACAACCTCCGCCGAAAACTCGAGGAGTTCCGTGACCAGTTCGACGAGATCGAAAGATCACTGGTCGATCCCGAGACGATGGGTGATCACCGCGCCGTTGCCCGACTCTCGACCCGCCGCAAGGCTCTGGAGCCGTTGGTGCGCGGCCTCTCCGAATTCGACGCGGCCCTGACCGAACACGCGGAGTGGACCGATTCGATCACCGCGAACGAAGACCTCGACCTGGTCGCCCTGGCCCGAGAGGAACTGCCCGAGATCGAAACCCGCATGAAGCAACTGGTCGAATCGATCCAGTCACGCCTGGTCAATGCGGACGACGACTCGATCGGCTCGGTGATCCTCGAGATTCGAGCCGGAGTCGGGGGAGACGAAGCCGGCCTCTGGGCGGGTGATCTCCTGGAGATGTATCGACGATTCGCCTCGGCTCGCCATTGGAAGTTCGAGCCTCTCGACCTTTCACCCGGAGACGCCGGCGGGGTGAAGGCCGCGGTCGTACAAGTGGCCGGCGACGGCGTCTGGGCGGATCTGGCCTTCGAGTCGGGAACTCACCAGGTCAAACGGGTTCCCGCGACGGAGACCCAGGGCCGCGTCCACACCTCGACCGCGACCATCGCGGTGCTCGCAGAGCCTGAAGAAGTCGAAGTCGAACTGGATCCGGCGGACGTCAAGGAATCGATCACCACCGCCCAGGGTCCGGGCGGCCAGAACGTGAACAAGGTCGCTACTGCGGTCCATCTGATCCACGAACCGACCGGGGTCGAGGTCCGAATGCAGGAGACCAAGAGCCAGACTCAGAATCGCGAGAAGGCCTGGACGTTGCTCCGAGCCCGGCTGTATCAGAGACAGAAGGCCGAAAGAGATGCCGCCCGGGTCGCGGAACGCAATTCGATGATCGGTTCCGGCAGCCGGGCGGAGAAGATCCGTACCTACCGCTGGAAGGAGAACATCGCGGTCGATCACCGGATCGGTGAGAACGCGAATCTCGGGGCGCTCATGCAGGGAGAACTCCGAGGACTGATCGACGCCCTTCGCCGCGAAGAGACCTCCCGACGCCTTGCCGCCCTTTGATCGCCGCCCCGGGCCTCTCAAGCCTCGCAGACATTCTCCGCCGCATCGAGAAACTCTTCCATCCACTTGGATTCGAACCGCTCGATCGCGAAACGGGTGCTTTCATCATCCACGCCCCAGAGACAGGCTCGAGGCTCAAGCAACTCCGGATCGAGCAGCACCTGGCAGGCGTTTTCGATCGCATAGGCACAGGGAAGGCGGTTGGCGAACATCGCACTCGCCGCATTCACCGCAGGATCACCGAGCGAGATCGTCGGCTGCAGCCGAAGCGACTCGTCATTGAGATACCAGACGTCGGTGACCACCATCGGCAGCGGACCCCCTGAAAGCTGGTGACCGCGAGCCCGAAGCCCGGCCCGCATCGCCCGAACCATCCGACCGGCCCAGGGCCGATCCGAGATTTCCGCCCGGGGATGGGCCCCCACCACCACGGCGATCACCTGCCCGGTTCGATATTCGAGACCGGGCGGAGTCTCGAGACGTTCTTGTTCGAAGATGGAATCCGACATCGCTGGAATCCGGGAACGAGGAAGTCGGCGCGGTTTCAACCACACCGAGGAGATCTTCAAACATCGGCCATTTCGACTGATCGACTCGCGGATTGCCGAACGGCCAGGGGCGAAAAGCCCCGAATGATGCATTGAGAACACCTAAGATGCGGCGGCGAGGTCGATCGAGGCCTCCGACTTCCCACGACGAAACGGAGATGGAATGATGCTGCTCGCCACCCTCGCCTGCTACCTGCCGATCAGCCTGGTCGCTCCTCCCGTCCTTCCGGATGGCGACCTGAAGGCCCCTCCGATGATCCTCGAAAACCTCGGAGATCATCGCCGCCCCGTGGCGACCGAATCCGAGGAAGCCCGCCGCTGGTTCGACCAGGGGCTCGCCCTGATGAACGGCTACAACTTCGACGGCGCGATCGCTTCCTTCATGGAAGCCACGCGACAGGACCCCGACTTCGCCATGGCATGGTGGGGCATCGCCTACGCCTCGGGGCCGAACCAGAACAACCCGGAGATCATTCCTCCCAAGGACCAGTGGTCGTACGCCGCGGCGAAAAAGGCGTATGAACTTCGTGACCGCGAGTCCGGCTCGAACCGGGCCCTCATCGAAGCGGTCGTCGCTCGATACGAGTACCCGATGCCCGAAGACCTGACCGCTCAGAACGAGGCGTACCTCACGGAGATGCAGGCCGTCGCGAAGGCATTCCCCTTCGACCCCGACATCCAGACCTGGACCGCGGAAGCGATGATCACGCTTCAGCCCTGGGCGTACTGGAGCCTCGACGGTGAACCCCTCGACCGGACGCTGGAATTCCGCGCCATCCTCGAAGGCGTCATGCGGCAGGACCCCCGCCATCCCGGGGCCAATCATCTGTACATCCACACGATGGAGTCTTCACCCTGGCCCGAACTCGCGGAACCTGCGGCCGATCGCCTGGTGGATCTGATTCCCGCGGCCGGCCACCTGGTCCACATGCCCTCGCACATCTGGATGCAGACTGGTCGCTACGACGACGCCGCCGATTGCAATCGACGTGCGGCTGCGCTCGATGACCAGTGGTTCGAAGGCGATCCGAATGCCGGCGAATACCGACTCTACATGTCGCACAATCGCCACTTCCTGAGCTGGGCCGCGACCATGCAGGGGCGGCGACGGGAAGCGATCAGCGCGGCACGAGCGATCTGGACCGAAGTTCCCGCGCCCCTGATGGAAGCCTTCGCGATGGCGACCGACGGCGTCGCCGCCTGCAAGTGGCACGCGCTCGTCCGATTCGGTCTCTGGGACGAGATCCTCGAAGAACCCGCAGATCCCGAATGGGCGCACGTCAATCACTGCATGCGGCATTATGCCCGGGGAGTGGCGTTGGCCAACACAGCGCGGATCGAGGAAGCCCGCTCCGAACTCCTCGCGTTCGACGAAGCGGTGAAGGGCCTGGACGGACTCGAACGCTGGCTCGGCAATCAGCCCGCGGCGGAGATCATGCCGATGGCCCGGCTGGTCCTCGAAGGCGAACTCGAGTTCAAAGCCGGCAATACCGATCTGGGCCTTGATCTGCTGAAGCAGGCGTGCGCGGCCGAAGAGAAGATCGTCTACGCCGAGCCGGCACCCTGGATGATGCCGGCCCGACATGCCTACGGCGCCCTCCTGGTCTCCGCGGGACGCTTCAAGGAGGCGGAGGCGGTCTATCTGCGGGATCTCGAGGTGTACCCCGCCAACGGCTGGGCCCTGCTCGGACTCCGGGAGGCTCTCCGGGGCCAAGACCGGAACGAGGAAGCGATGAGGGTCGACCAGTCCTTCCGTCACGCCTGGAAGAGTGCGGACGTCATGCCGACGTCGTCCTGTTACTGCGGAACCCCGATCGCGAACCGCTGAGTCGAACACGACATCGAACGATCGGCGGCCGCGTCCGATTCCGGCGGGTACACGGCGAACGGCGGCATCACGGCGTTTTCTTCAGCGGCCATGGCCGGACCCCGCATCGCGTCGCCCAACCTTCGTACATCGCGATCATCCGCGCGACCCGCTCGGGCTGCGCGACCGAAAGATCCCGCATCTCGGTTCGATCCGAAACGAGGTCGTACAGTTCCCAGTCGCCGCGATGACGAGCCACGAGCTTCCAACGCCCCTGTCGGACCGCGCGATTGCCCTCGTGCTCCCAGTAGATCGCGTCACGCTCGACCGAGCCTCCTCCGAAAGCCGGAACCAGACTCACGCCTTCCAGCGGCTTCACCGCCCGACCCTCGATTTCGGTGGGAGCCTCGGCCTCCGCCAGATCCAGGAAGGTCGGAAGAAGGTCGATCACGTGACCCGGGGTGTTGTTCAGCTCGCCCCGGGCCTTGATCCCTGCCGGCCAGTGCACGACGCAGGGGCTGGCGATGCCACCTTCATGAACGTGGTGCTTGTAGAGACGGAACGGCGTGTTGGAGGCGTTGGCCCAGGGGATGCCGTAGCTCTGATAGTTCTCGTCGTCTCCCGGCATGATCGTCGGCTCGTTGCCGCGAACCACGGTGCGACCATCGTGGGTCTTTTCGGGGATGCTCAAGCTTCCCCATCTGGAGTTGATCTCTTCGGCGCAGCCACCGTTGTCGGCGATGAACACGATCACGGTGTCATCGAGTTCTCCGGTCTCCCGCAGGGCGTCGACGATCAGGCCGATCCCGCGATCGAGTTGTTCGACCTGGGCGGCATAGACCTCCATGCGACGGGCCTGCCACGCGGGATGTTCGACCTGGTCCCAGGTCTTCACCCGCCGGTCCCGGGGGGTCAGCGGCCACGCCGGATCCACCAGGCCCATGGCCTTCATCCGCCGGTGTCGTTCCGCCCGAAGTTCGTCCCAGCCCTGATCGTAGCGCCCGTTCCACCGGGCGATGTCCTCCTCGCGAGCGTGCAGCGGCCAGTGCGGCGCGGTGTGTGCGACGTAGAGCAGGAACGGTCGATCGTCACCACCGGCGGCGTGTCGCTGGATGTAGTCGGCGGCCTCCTCGTTGATCCGGTCGGTGTAGTGGAAGTCCTCGCGATCGCGTTCGATGTAGTCGTCGCCCCGGGCCAGGGTCACCGGGTCGAAGAAGCTGCCCGCCCCGTGGATGGTTCCGTAGAAGGATTCGAACCCTCGGTCGAGCGGCCAGTTGGTGCGCTCCTCGGGTTCGATCATCTCTCGGGGCTTGCCGAGGTTGTGGGTGACGTGCCACTTCCCGCTCATGCCGGTGGCGTACCCGGCGGCGCCGAGGGCTTCCGCCATGGAGGCACTGTCGGCGGCGAGTTCCCCGCGATAGCCGTCCGATCCGCGGTCGTCCACCATGTGCCCCACACCCGCCTGATGCGAGTAGCGACCGGTCAGGAGGGCTGCCCGGGTGGGGCAGCACCGCGCGGTGTTGTAGAAGTTCGTGAAGCGGACCCCGTCGGCGGCCAGCCGGTCGAGGTTCGGGGTGCGGATCTCGCTCCCGAAGCACCCGATGTCCGAGTACCCCATGTCATCGGCCATGATCAGCACGATGTTGGGGCGGTCTTTCGCGACCGGCGTCGGGGAAGCGGGGCCTCCGAACGCCAGGCAGGCCGTCAGAAGAATCGAGGACGCACTGATCATGCCGGGCGCTCCAGGGATGCCGCAGGGTCGACGAAGGCCGATTCAAGGCCAGGAACGACCATCGTAATTCGGAACGAACGAAAAGAGCGGCTTTCACGTACGGATTCGACCCGGACAGCCTCCTGACCACGGAAGCATCCGGTTCGTGCCCGGGGGGCGCGAGCCGGATGCCGGGGCACCCTGCCCCCGGTTGACCGAATCTTCCCTCCGTACGAGACCGCCATTCATGAAGAAGTCAGCGACGACCCCAGACACCATCGAAATCCCTCTCCGCCGGCTTCTCGCCATCGCCACCCATGAGCGTGGGCTGATGATCTGCCTTTTCGGCGTCGTGATTCTCAACACCCTCTCCTTCTATGTCAGCAGCATGATCCAGGCAGGCCCACAGAGACCCGCCGAACTCCTGACATACACCGTGCCGTTCGTCGGCTTCTTCCTGCTCGTCAGCCTGGCCGCGACCTGGATCGCCACCCTGGCCCTTTTGAGCAAGGTCGATGAGCGAATGGATTTCATGACGGGCCTCCTGGTGGCCGCGTTGATGCTCACGCCCTTGCTGCACATCGTGTTTCTCCCGAGTCCCATCGCGTTCATCTGGGCCATCGACCGGGCCGCCAGGATCAAGCTCAAGGCGAACGGCGTGATGGTCGGCATGATGGGGGCGGACCTGGGCACGCTGAGGAAGCGGCTTGCCGAGCAGGAACTCGACGAAGAGGACATCACCCCATCGTTGGCCGAGCAACCGTCCTGATCACGAGCCCTTCCGGGAGGTCCTCGAGAATCAGTGCGGCAGCGGGAAGCGTTCGCAGAAGCGACGGATCTCCTCGCGGACCTCGCTGCAGGTCGCGGGGTCGCCGCCGGAGGCCATGACCCGGTCGAGCCAGGCCGCAACCTGCACCATCTCGGCCTCCTTCAGGCCGCGGGTGGTGAGGGCAGGTGTCCCGAGGCGAAGCCCGGACGTCACCATCGGCGGACGAGGATCGTTGGGGATGCCGTTCTTGTTCACGATGATGCCCGCGGACTCCAGCCACTTCTCCGCATCCGCGCCGGTGAGATTCGCATCTCGTGGCTGCAGGTCGACCAGCATGAGGTGGTTGTCGGTGCCGCCCGAGCAGAGTCGGTAACCGTGGCCGACCAGGGCGTCGGCCAACGCCTTCGCGTTGGCGACGACCTGCTCGCAGTAGGTCTTGAATTCTGGTTTGAGGGCTTCACCGAAGGCCACGGCCTTCCCGGTGATCGCGTGCATCAGCGGGCCACCCTGGCTTCCGGGGAAGACCTTGCGGTCCATCTTCTTCGCGATGTCCGCGTCATCCGAGAGGATCAGTCCGCCTCGGGGTCCGCGGAGCGTCTTGTGCGTGGTGGTGGTGACCACGTGGGCATGCGGAAACGGTGACGGATGGACCCCGGACGCGACGAGCCCCGCGATGTGGGCGATGTCGGCCATGAGGTACGCCCCGACTTCGTCCGCGATCTCCCGGAACCGCTTGAAATCGATGATTCGAGAGTAGGCGGAGTAGCCACAGATGATCAGCTGGGGCTTGCACTCCCGGGCGATCCGGGCGATCTCGTCGTAATCGAGGGTTTCGGTCTCGGGATCCAGGTCGTAGTCGACGATGTTGAAGAACGTGCCGGAGAAGTTCGGCTTCAGGCCGTGACTCAGGTGACCGCCGGAACTGATCGGCAGGCTCAACACCGTGTCGCCGGGCTTGA
>CAJWFU010000068.1:0-8386 GCA_913031315.1 uncultured Phycisphaerae bacterium
TTACCGAGGAGCGCGAGCCTGCGAGGGCTCGATGAGGCTGAAGACGGGGTCCCGTTCATGGTGGTTGCGAGGCCGGCAGGGTTTCTAGGGGGGTGAGGCCGGCCGGAGCCGCGGCGGATTCAGGACCGCAGGTTCTCTTGGGCCGGGTTCACGGTGGCCATGATCCTCGAGGCGACTTCGTGCCCCACGCCGAGACGGCCGGAAGAGACCTTCAGGATGCAGGGCGAGCCGACCTTGCAGATCTCCACTTCGCATCCATGCTCGACTCCCATGGCTTCCAGCATCGATCGGGGACCATCTTCGAGTCGATGGGTGTGAACGATGGCACGGCAGCCGGCAGGGCAGTCGGTCAGCGGTTGCGGCCGCGAGTTCGGGGTCGAGGATGGGTGGGTGGCGGTGCTCATGATCGGGAAGGCTTTCAAGAAGAATAGCACCAACGTGAGAGTGATTCTCATTCGCGACGGCGGGAGGCGTCCTTGCGTCGAGGAGGTGGCGTTCCAATCGGCCTTTCGTGGCTTGCAGGCCGCTGCGGATGGGACTACGCTGCGGGACTTGTTGAGAATGAGTCTCAACGACAGCCTTGGAGCTACTCTCATGACCCGCTTTTTCGCACTCGTACTCGCCTTGGCAACCGCGTCGGCCACGCCGGTATCGGCCGAGGGCGAAGTGAACGTCTATTCCGCTCGACATTACGACACCGACGATGCGTTGCTTCGGCGATTCACCGAAGAGACCGGCATCAAGGTCAACATCATCGAAGGCAAGTCCGACGTCTTGTTGGCCCGGATCGGCCAGGAAGGTGATCTGAGTCCGGCCGATGTCTTCATCACCGTCGATGCCGGTCGGCTTCGACAGGCCGAGGAGAAGGGCGTTTTTCAGCCCACGAAGTCCAAAAAACTCGAGTCCCAGATTCCCGCATCCCTTCGGCATCCGGACGGTCTTTGGTTCGGCCTGACCAAACGGGCCCGGGTCATGGTCGTTTCGAAGGATCGAGTTCCTGAAGCAGTCGTTCTCGACTACGAAGACCTCGTGTCTCCCGAGTGGAAGGGGCGGGTCCTGATCCGCAGTTCCTCCAACATCTACAACCAGTCCCTGGTGGCGTCGATCATCGAAGCCGTGGGCCCGGAGAAGGCGGAAGCCTGGTGCAAGGGCATCGTCGGCAATCTCGCTCGGACCCCGCAGGGAGGAGATCGTGATCAGATTCGCGGCGTCGCGGCGGGCGAAGGTGACGTGGCGGTGGTCAATCACTATTACCTTGCTCGCATGATCGAAGGAAGTGAAGCCGATCGTGAAGCGGCTTCCAAGGTTCGAGTGTTGTTCCCGAACCAGCAGGGACGTGGCACTCATGTCAACGTCTCCGGAGCCGGCGTGGTCAAGAATGCTCCGAACCGGGAGAACGCGGTCCGATTCATCGAGTTCCTGGCCGGAAACGAAGCGCAGGCCAGGTTCGCCAGCGGAAATCAGGAGTATCCGGTGGCCGAGGGAATCGATATCACGCCGGTGCTGAAGGGCTTCGGTCCCTACCGCCCTGATCAACTGAACGCGGCGAAGCTTGGCTCCAACAACAAGACCGCCGTTCGAATCATGGATCGTGCCGGCTGGCGTTGAGCCACCGAAGCAAGGAGTTCACAGGTATGAATCGACGTGCCATGCTCGCCACCTCGGTCGCCGGGGCCGCCGCTCTGGGGCTGCTCTCCGACAAGGCCCCCGCAAAGCCCCGCCGCCCACGAAACGACGACTCACCGGACGTCAAGGCCGCGGTCGCCGGTGGTGTCGCCTACTTTTCGAGGCGTTGCGATGAGCAACGCGTACTTTGCCAGGCCCTCGAGAACGCGATCAAGTCCGGCGATCTCGCGGCGGCTCGTCGGGCCTACGTCGAGTCGCGACCTCCGTACGAAGAGATTGAAACGCTCGCCTACGCCTTCGAAGACACCGATCGGGACATCGACGCCCGGCCCTACGCCTTCGAGGCGGGCGAGACCTCCGATGACTTCCGAGGCTTTCATCGGATCGAAGTGCTGCTCTTCGGGCATGACGACGTTGCGTCCGCACTTCCCTACGCCGAAGGTCTGACCCGAAGCGTCCGGACGTTGAAGGGGCAGCTTGGCGAGCAGGATCGCTTCGATGCCGCGGGACAGTTCGGCGGCATGCTGGCGCTGAGCAATGAAGTCGCGGCGAAGAAGATCTCGAGCGAGGAAGAAGCCTGGTCTGATCAGTCGTTGCTCATCTTCAAGCACAACTGGATCGGGGTGATGAGCCAGTTCAAGCCTTTCGCGCCTCTGGTCGCCCGCGAGAACCAGTCGGCGGCGGATCGGGTGATCGCCGCTCATCAGGCCGCCCAGGACACCCTGAAACCCTACTTCCGTGAAGGCGTGGTGGCGGCGACGCCCTACACCAGTGTTTCGATGTCCGAACGTCGCGCGATGGCGGATGCGAGCAATCGCTTTCGGGATGCCCTCGCCCAGGCGGGGGTCGTGATCGGTCTGGACGTTGGGATTCAATGATTCGCGGGCGAGGCCGGCATCCGATCGTCTGGCCGATTCTCGGTCTTCTCGGTTCGATGGTGGTTCTGATTCCGGTCGCCGTCGTTCTGGCGAGCGTCTTTCAATCTTCGGACGGTGAGTGGAGCCATCTCGCGGAAACGAGGTTGCCCACCTACGTTGGAAACACACTGATCCTGGGGCTCTCGGTCTGTACGTTCGCGGGGCTGATCGGGGTGTCTTCGGCGTGGTTGGTCACCATGCATCGGTTTCCCGGGCGTCGCCTGGTCTCCTGGGGGCTGTTGCTGCCGTTGGCGGTCCCGGCCTACCTCGCGGCCTATTCGCTCACGGATCTCCTGCAGTTCAGCGGTCCGGTGCAGGGTTGGCTCAGGGATCGATTCGATCTCGCTGCGGGCGAGTACTGGTTCCCTTCGGTCCGAAGTCTCGGGGGCGCGATCTTCATCCTGACCCTCGCCCTCTACCCCTACGTCTACTTCGCCGCGCGGATCGCATTCCTCGAGCAACCGAAGTCGGCGCTCGAGTCCAGCCGCCTCCTCGGTCGAGGCCCGGTGGGGACGTTCTTCTTCGTGGCGCTTCCGCTGGCGAGGCCGGCGGTGGTCGGGGGGTTGGCGTTGGTTCTCATGGAGACGGTCGCCGACTTCGGTGCCGTCGACTACTGCGCGGTCGACACCTTCGCGACCGGGATCTACCGCACCTGGTACGGGCTCGAGTCGCGGGTCGCTGCGTCACAGTTGTCCGCGTTGTTGATCTCGGTGCTTCTGCTCCTGATTCTCGGTGAGCATCTCATGAGGAGAAGCGGCCGGTATCACCGCACCTCCGCCCGTTGCCATCGGGCGGAAGCGACGAAAATCGGCCCGATCGGCGGAGTGCTGGCGTTGTTCTTCTGCCTGCTTCCGATCACGTTCGGTTTCCTTCTTCCGATGGGTCGATTGGCCGGGCTTGCGATCGCACAAGGGGGAGGGGCGGACTCGGTCTCGCTGGGAAATCTGGTGTTCACGACCACCTGGATCGGCGCGGTGGCAGCGACCGTCTCGGTCGTCATCGCCCTGCTGATCGGCTACGCCGCGCGGGTTCGGCCGGGCATGCTCACCGCGACCAGTGCGGGCGTGGCCAGGACCGGCTACGCGATTCCAGGACCGGTGGTGGCGATCGGTCTCCTTCTGCCTTTGAGTTGGTTGGACCACCGGATCAACGAGGCATCGTCGTTCGCGACCGGAGGAGACTGGAGGCCGGGCCTCATCTTCACCGGATCGGTTCTGGCCCTGGTACTCGGGTATCAGACCCGCTTCGTCGCGGTCGGGTTGTCCTTCGTGCAATCAAGTCTCGAGCGGGTCAGCGTTCGGATGGACGAAGCCGCGCGAACGCTGGGGACGACTCATGGGGGAATCCTCTGGCGAATCCACCTTCCCTTGATGAGACGAAGTCTGCTCGCGGCGGCCCTGCTGGTCTTCGTGGACGTGGTCAAGGAACTGCCGGTGACCCTGATGCTCCGGCCGTTCAATTTCGATACCCTCGCGGTTCGGGTCTACCAATTGGCATCGGATGAGCGACTCGAAGAAGCGGCGACGGCCGCTCTGCTCATCGGGTTGATCGGTCTCCTGCCAGTGATGTTGCTTTCGAAACAGATCGATCGAATCGTGTTTCGATCCACGGACTCGAACGAACGATGAGTCATCAGAAACAGGAAACCGGTCCGGGGCTCGAAGTGGAAGACCTGGCGTTCGGATACGGTCCGACGCAACCGGTCATCGATGGTCTTTCCCTGTGTGTTGAATCCGGTCGAGTGCATGCCGTGCTTGGTTGCTCCGGTTGCGGAAAGACGACCTTGCTTCGGTTGATCGCCGGCCTTGAAAGGCTGCAGCGAGGCCGGATCAAGGTGGATGGCGTCGAGTTGGCGTCCGGGGGTGTCCATCTGGCGCCGGAACGGAGGCCGGTCGGGATGGTCTTCCAGGATTACGCGCTGTTTCCTCATCGCACGGCGCGGCGCAACGTCTTGTTCGGCATTCGAGGTGGGGCGCGTCGGGAACGTCTCCGACGGGCGGACCAGGCATTGGAGTCTCTTGGTGTCCTCGAACTCGCCGATCGAATGCCACACACCCTCAGTGGTGGCCAGCAGCAGCGAGTCGCGCTTGCTCGCTCCCTGGTGCGGCGGCCGCGGGTGATGCTGCTGGATGAGCCGTTCAGCAGTCTTGATGTGGAAACCCGTTCTCGAGTTCGAAACGAGATCCTCGGCGTGCTCAGGGCCGCAGGAATCGCGACGCTGATCGTGACCCACGATCCCGCGGAGGCGGAGGCAGTCGCAGACTCGACCTCGTGGGTGGCCTCCTGCCAGACCGGGCCCCGATACGTTGATCTCGCGGTCTGCGAGCGACTTTCGATTCACGCGCAAGATGACCCGGACGCACCATCGACCTGAGCGCCCAGAGAGGCGCTCAGGTTCGGTTGGCGGCAGTGAAATCGGCGTGTTTGGCGGTCGAATCGCAGGTGAGGGAACGATCCTGATGACCGCCGACGTCCAAATCCATCTTCATCCTCACCGTGTCCGCCCTCAAGGCGGTGTCTGCATGGTGGCTCGAGGCCACGATCCCGGAAGAGCTCGACCGTGACGATTCGCACCGTGACCCTCGACGGTTCGGATGAAAGATGAAGTTCTTCCGATAGCCGCGGTGAATCTTTGCCGGCTCCCATCTCTGCCGGCCACCGGAGCCTCCGTCAGGTGGCTTCTTTGGGCCGGAACGGCGACTTTTGACGCTTCTCCCCCCGACGTCTGGAAGTCGTGGTGTCATCTTTGACGATGAAGGGCATCAAGTGACACGATTTCCTGGCCGGCCCGGGCTTGATGACGTGGGATCTCGGGGTGATCTTGGGTGAGGTCTTGTTCGCCGTGGTCAGAGGGTCTTCGCGGCTACCCGGTGGTCCTCGAAATGGGTGCCTGGCGGATCGAGTCGGCAAGTCCGGCCGCTGGAGGGGCCGAGCCCTGAGTATCCAAGGCATCAGGTTCACGGAGCGGTTCGGTGGCAGGGACGACGCTCCACGGCGGGGATCATGGGTCATGAGGCGGCCATCCGCATGGAAACATCGGTTGCTGGAGGCGGGATCTCTCGAGGGGCTGATTCGTGGTTCGATCGCGTGAGATCGACTAAGTATCTCCTGGGCAGAGGTTTCCGTGGGCAGGGGCAAAAATTGCGGCAATCTCCCCGAAGGTCTGTTTGAAAACGGAGGTTTGCGGACTATCCTGAAATAAGAAGGACCGGCCTCCCGCTCGGGTCCCAGAGTTCCCTCACCCGTCTCCAGGAAGAAAAGAGAATCATGAACCGACTTGCTATCTCTTCGTGCGTCGCGCTCGCGTGTGCCGCTCCAGCCCTTGCCGGCGCCACTGGCCAGACCGCGACCTACGGCTGGGAGAACGGCGCCACCGTTCTCGGGCAGAGCGCGACCAACATCGCGTTCACCAATTCGACCGACAACCCATTGAGTGGCACAGCATCGCTCTTCATGAACGAAGATCCGCTCAGCGGCACCCCGCAGGGCTACGTCGCGTTCATCACCGGTCTCTCCGACGGTGACGTGATCGATGCCAGTTTCTGGGCATTCGATGACACCCCGGGTGCTTCGCCTTCGGTCCGCATCTGGGGCCACTATGCCCAGTCCGGCGACGTCGACGATGCCGCCGGTAGCGCCGGTGGTAACAGCACCTACTCCGGTGAAGATGGCGATTGGAGTGAACTCTTTCACTCCTGGACCTTTGATTCGAACGGTGGCACCCGAGACGCCCTCGTCGTCGAAGTCCGCATGTACGCCAGCAGCTCCAATGGCAGCAGCGCCTACATCGACGATCTCACCGTCTCCACGACTTCGGACACGGCGGTGATCAACTTCGCCCCGGCCCCCGGTGCACTCGCCCTTCTCGGCCTCGCCGGCGTCGCCGGTCGTCGCCGTCGCGGCTGATCCGGTCAAGGCTCGCCAAGAGTCTGGCACGCAGGATATTCAAACCAGAATCGACACCGGATCTCGCAGCAAAGCGAGATTCGGTGTCTTTTTGGATCAAAAGAGACGCTCTCAGTGTCAGGAACAGCAATTTTATCGATGTCTGGAAAAAAGCCTTCCGGCCAGATCTTCCTCTGGATATTTTCGGACTGAAGAAAGCTTTCGGTTCCCGCCGTGAGGTCTCTTCAGGTTCCCGTCAGTTCTCACCTACCTTCACTGCCTCGACTCGCGGTTCCCCTACAGGAGATAGATCCATGATTCGTACCTTCGTGGTTTCGGCCGTCCTTGTTGCCTTCGCGCCATCCTTGGCCGATGCCGACGTCATGTCGTTCACTGGTTGGGAGGAGACATCCTCCGACGCCGTGTTCGGGACGTATGGAAACATCGGTGATTTCGGCTACACCAGTTCGCCGGACCCCGTCTACGACGGAAGCCACAGCCTCTATCTCCAGGAGTCTCCGGTGAGCGGAACTCCCAATGCCGTGGTGGCCTGGGTGTCAGGCATCTCGGCCGGGGACGTGATCACGGCATCGATGTGGTTCCGAGGAACGGATGCCGGTTCGGGCAACACATCGAAGGCTCGCATCTGGGGCGCCTACTACGAGGAGACCGATGCGGGCACCTACGATTCCTCTGCCGGAGGTAACAACGACTACGCTGGAGCGGGTGGTGTCTGGGAGATGGTGAGTTACACCTGGACGGCCGATGGCGACAACTCGGTCTTTGGCCTTCAGGCGAGGGTCTATGCGTACGGCGACAATGACATGATCTGGGCCGACAACCTGACGATCAGCGTCGACAACGATGCGGCGGTGATCGAAGTCGCCGGGGCGGCCGGCTCGCCGGTCGTACCGGGCCCGGCCGCCGGTTTCGCCGTGCTGGGTGGATTGGTTTCCGCCCGGCGTCGCCGTCGCTGAAGGATTCGGAACCAGAGGAATCCCCGAAAGGTTTCTGGAATGGTGAATGCGGCCCCTTGCCTCATGGCAAGGGGTCGCATTCTTTTCGCGGGCGAGGCTCGATTGGCTCCATCAGCCCCGACGGCTCTTCGTGGACGGGCTCGGATGAGAAAGTTCGATTATTCACGCTCGAATCCGGGAGGGTTCAAGCTAGACTCGGGCGAGTGTCGGACGTTCCCGCGTCTGGCATCCGGTTCCCCCCGTGAGAAGGAGAATGCAGATGTTTCGTTTCGTGTTATCGCTGAGCGTGATCAGCGCCATCGCTCCGTTGACGGATGCCGGTGGCTTCCTCATGTCGGCAGCCACGAGTTGGGAGGATCCGGCCGCCGAGGCGATCCTCGGTTCGACGGGCAACGTCGGAGAGTACGGCTACCACGATCAGGATGCCTACGAGGGGAGTTCATCGTTATTCATTCTGGAATCGCCCGTGGCCGGCACGCCCGAGGCCTACGTCGCGTATGTGACCGGCCTGCAGCCTGGAGACACGGTCTACGCCTCGATGTGGTTCAAAGGTGAAGGCGTGGTCGGGAAGGGGCGGGTCTGGGGGCACTATGCGAATGCTGATATCGATGCCGAAGACGGATCCGCCGGTGGTGCGATCAGCTACGCGGGCATCGGGAACGAATGGGAGCAGAGCAGTTACACCTGGACGATCCCCGAAGGCAAGACCGGGCTGGTGATCGAGGCTCGGACCTACAGCTACGGTGAGGATGACTTTCTCCTCGCGGACGACTTGTTCGTGGGAGTCAACAGCACGACGGCGAGTATCGAGATCGCGGGACAGTCCTCCATCGCGCCGGTGCCCGGCCCTGCCGCGGCGGGCATGACTCTGGGGGGTCTGGTCGCGGTTCGTCGAAGACGTCGCTGACTCGATGCCGGATCGCCGGGGCATCGACCCGATTGAAAGAACGAAACGGGCCCTCGCCATGCAGCGAGGGCCCG
>CAJWFU010000069.1:0-8352 GCA_913031315.1 uncultured Phycisphaerae bacterium
ATTCAAAATCCGTTTCCCGCAAGGGAGTGTGGGTTCGAGTCCCACCTTCGGTATTCAAATGGCCGGTTGGGCCAAGGCTCGTGGTCGGGAGATCACGAGCATCGCAGAAAACGGTCATCACCCCTCCGACTCGTGCGGACACTGCAATGAGAAAGGACCTCTGATGGGTTACGTATTCGGCATGTTCATGGTGGTACTCATGCTCGCCATCGGTCTCGGGGCGGTCTTTTTCATCTTCGGCGGGTCGAATGGGTCGACCGTGAAGGATGATCACTGAGCCTCGGCGGAACCGCTGATGACGGATGAAATGAAATCGGCACGTCCGTTGACGTTGGAACGGGAATTGCTTGAAGCACTCCCGCTGGTTGTCTGGTGTACGGATGTGAACGGGGTCGTCGAACCGGGCGTGGGTTCGGGAAGCCATGGCAAAGAATCCGTGAACTGGATCCCGCCGATCGGCCGCCGGATCGACGGCGTGGATCCGGAATTCTCGCGTCTGGCCGAGCTCACTGATATGGCGTTGAAGGGTCAGACGAACGCGACCGAGGTGTCATTTCGCGATCTGGTCTACTCGGTCACGGTTTCGCCTCGTCGATCCGACACCGGCCAGGTCACGGGAACCACCGCCATCGGGATCGACCTGACGGATCTGAAGGTGGCTCGAAAGGATCTGACGGTTCGTGAAGAGCAGCTTCAGGTGCTGGTGGACACGGCCCTTGATGCGGTGGTGACCTGTGACACGAGCAGCACGATCATCGGTTGGAATCGGGAGGCTGAAGAACTGTTCGGCTGGAGCCGGGAGGAAGCGATTGGCAAACTGCTCACCGACACCATCGTTCCGCCTGAATTACGTGCCGCTCATTCGGCGGGAATGAAGCACTATCTCAAGTCAGGCGAAGGTCCGGTTCTCGGGCGCCGGATCGAGATTGAAGCGGTGGATCGTTCCGGACGCCAATTTCCGGTCGAATTGGGGATCAATCCCATTCCGACCTCCAGTGGCCTCATGTTCAGCGCCTTCATTCGAGACATCACCGAGCGTGTGGGACAGGAACAACGCCTGTTGGGCAGCGAGTACCGCCTGAGGAACGCGCTGGCGGCGATGAAGGCGGGAGCCTGGGATTATCGCCTGGATGCGGATGGAGTGGTGAGCGACGCGATCGCCGATGACCGGACGGGAGAGATTCTCGGGGACGAAGCCCTGGCGTCACCGGCCGGTCGGACCCGCATTCACGACTTGGATCGCGCGAACGTCGCCAAAGCCTGGAGTGACCATCTGCAGGGAAAGGCTCCGGGATACGTGGCGGAATATCGCCTGGCCAACGAGGGTGGCGACGTGACCTGGATTCGAGAGCTGGGAAGTATGGTGAACGCCGACGGAGACGAGACCGGTGATTTTTCCGGTCGACTGCGTCGTCCGACACGAATGATCGGAATCGTGGAGGACGTGACCTCGGCGAAGCTGCTTGAAGCCTCCCTGCTGGATGCGAGGAAGCTGGAGGCCGTGGGCACGGTGGCGTCGCAGTTTGCGCACGATCTGAACAACATGCTCACCGCCATCAGCGGCCATGTCTCGCTGGCGGAGATCGTTGACGAGGTGCCGGATCGGGTTCGGACCTCCCTCGACGTGATCAAGGGTGCGGTCACTCGCGGACGAGCGATCACGCAGAACATGCTGCAACTGAGCCGGCCGCACAGCAGTGTCCGAAGAACGGGGCAGATCGATTGTCGCCGTCTGGCCGAGGAGACGATTCGGCTTGCGGGTCCCATGCTCGGAAGCGACATCAAACTTGAATTGGACATCCAGTCGGATCCACCGTCGGTGGTGGTCGATGGGGGCCAGGTCCAGCAGGCCATCTTGAATCTTCTCATCAACGCGAGAGATGCGATGGATGGCCGGGGAACGATCCGTCTGTGCATCCGTGAAGCCCGGGATCTCGATCGAGATGCTTCCAGCAATCGGTACCTCGCGATCGAGGTTTCGGACGACGGGCCCGGCATGTCACCGGAAGTGATCGAACGAGCCGCCACGCCGTTCTACACGACCAAGGGAAGCAGAGGCACCGGACTCGGCCTTTCGATGATCCAGAGCCTGGTCCAGGCCGAGGGCGGGCGACTGGTGATCGAGTCTTCGGAAGGTGTCGGCGCGGTGGTTCGGATGCTGTTCCCCGTGTCCAAGGGCTCCACGGAAGGTTCCGGCTGGGCTGGTTCCCGGGTCCGCAGGGTGATGGTGGTGGAGGATCATCCTCTATTGCGACCGATGCTCGGCGAAGCGCTTTCGCACGCCGGTTGCAAAGTCGATTCCTGCGGTGACGGCGAAGCGGCGATGGCCGCGATCAAGAACGATGTCCCTGACATTCTGGTCGTGGACGTCAATCTGCCGGGGAACCGTGGCGATCAGGTGGCCCAGCAGCTCCGCGAGCTGGCCGGGCGGCAGATCCCCGTGTTGTTCATCACCGGGAACAACGACTTCGACCTTCCAGACTGGCCTGCGGTGCGATTGATCAGAAAGCCTTTCGAACTCTCGGAGTTCACCGAGATGGTTCTCGGAAGCCTATCGGCCTGAGTCATCATCCCGGGCGAAGAGTTGCAGCCGCTGCCAGGGAAGTTCCCCGACGAATTCGGAATCAAGTCGAAAGCCCGCGGCCTCGAATTCGAGGCGTGATTGCGCCGCCGTCATGGTGTGGAGGGGTTTGATCGGGACCTGGGGATCATTCGCCCGGTACTCCACCAGGGCCACTCGCCCTCCGGGGCGAAGCGCGTCGCGCATCGATCGAGTCATCTCCCAGGGGAGATCGAACTCGTGGTAGACATCGACCAGAAGAATGAGGTCGACGCTGCGAGGTTCAAGGCCGGTATTCGACGTGGTGCCGAGAATCGGTCTGACATTGCCGATGCCTTCGGCCCGAAGGCGGTCCTGGAGAATCTCCAGCATCTGGGGTTGGATGTCGGTCGCCAGGACCCGGCCGTCGTCACCGACCATGCGGGAGAGTCGACGAGTGAAGTAGCCGCTTCCGGCACCGATGTCCGCCACCGTGTCACCCTCGGAGAGCGGAAGGAGCGAGAGAAGCAGGCTGGTTCGTTCTTCCTGTTCGCGCTCGGGGCGTTCAAGCCAGCCTGCGGCGAAGTGGCCCATCACCTGGGCGATCTCGCGTCCGAAGTAACGGCGTCCGATGCCGTCCCGGCTGGCGGGTCCATCTCGATAGATACCGGTTTCGACCCGGGGGAGATCGGTGCCCCGGGCGGCGGTTCGTGGCTCGGCGACGATCAGAACCACCGGAGAATCCTGCGGAGCAGCCGCGGGAATGGTTCGCCGGGTGCCGTCGATGGTACGAATCGAAGTGGTTGCGAACGGGGCGGTGGTGATCGCGACCGGTCGTCCGAGTTCCGTGGTTCTTCGTCGATCCGTGGCCCGCGACCCGCGAGTGTCGAGCCGGCGGCCGAGCGTCTTCTCCCGCGAGATTCTGGCGTTGATCTCCAATTCCAATCTTCCGTCGGAATCGGGTCCGGTGGGAGTGACTTCCAATTCGATGGAAGGTCCGTTCACGCCGGCGAGTTCGAAACGTCCCGAACTGCCGGGGTTGAGGAGCAGGACCGGGGCTGCGAGTTCCCGGGCCGATTCCGGTGGTGATTCCATCAGTCCGGCCACTTCCGGACCGTCGGGATCGCGCCGGACCGCATCGATGATCGCCAGGGTCTCCGGCCGATCGGGCTCGAGTTCCAGCACCCGGAAGGCGACGCTCATTGGAGGGCGATCAGCGGCCAGTCGCGCGGCGTGCCAGGCTTCGAAGTCGTCGATCAGTGCTGGTGATCCTGCGAGTATGAACCAGTCGCCGTATCGCCCCAGATGAAGGTTGGGCCGATCTTCGGGGGCCATGGGCCAGGCTGCGAGGAACGTGTCGGCATCAGCGAAATCCGGCTGAATGGACGGAGGCAGGTCGGGCACCACCAGCATGGCCACCTGTTCCTGAATCGCGATCGTCGGCTCGGAATCGGATGGACGGTCTGGAGAAGTGTCTTGGCTGGTGTTTTCGGGGGCCGTTCCCTGGATGCTCGGCACCCCGGGGGGGCCGGCGGTCGCTCGGGCGTCCAGTTGGAGGATCGGGCCCGGGATCGGAATGGAAATGGCAAGGAAGCCGAGGATGACGGGGATCGCGCGGCCTCGAAGGACATTCGGATTGGCCTGAGTCATGTGTTGGTTCCTGCCGACGGTGAGCGGACGGTACGGTTCTGGACACGGTACCCGGCGGTCGGATGCTGATGATGTCTGGAGCGGCTCATGTGTGGAAGGTTTGCACTGGATGTGACCGGGGAGGAGATCGCTGCGGTCTTCGGGGTTGAACTGGGTTCGGCCCGGAGCTGGGTGCCCCGTTGGAATCTGGCGCCAACCATGTCCTGCCCCGTGATACGGGTTTTCGAGGACAGGTGGCGGCTCGATTCACTTCGCTGGGGTCTGGTCCCCCCGTGGCGTGACGATGCCTCGAGCGGGAGTCGCATGATCAATGCCCGGTCGGAGACGGTGGAGACGACATCCTCGTACCGCGAGGCGTTCGCCCGAACTCGATGTCTGGTACCGATCCGGGCGTTTTATGAATGGCGTCGCGATGCGGACGGAAAATCGCATCCGGTGGCGATTCTGCCGGATGACGGGGACTTGTTGACGTTGGCTGGTCTTTGGGCCCGAAACGAGCGGGTGGGGGAAGGTGGCCCTTTGGAGACCTTCACGATTCTCACCACCGCTGCGGGCTCGAACCTGGCGTCGGTTCATCACCGGATGCCGGTCATCCTTTCGGCGGCTGATCGAGCGCGATGGATGGATGCGCGGCCACCGGAATCAGGAGGGGCGATGGTCGAAGAACTTCAGGCGATGTTCGGGCGGGCTTCGGATTGCGGGCTTGGAATACGTCCGGTCTCGATGCGAGTGAACAGTCCGAAACATGATGGACCGTCCTTGTTGGACCGGGTGGAAGCGTCGATTGATGAACTGCCGGGGCTTTTCGATTGATGGAGATTGCTGGTCTTCCTGCTTGACGAAGCGATTTATGACGATACCCTGACAAAACCCGAACGAACTCGGACAGGTGGGGATCTTCATCGTGTTCTTGAGCGATGACCCGCACAGAAGAATTTCAAGGCTTTGAAGTTTCCGGTTCATCAGGACATCGACTTCATCGGGTGTCCACGCTGTGGAGCGCGTGGGCCGTGGGCCACTGGAAGGCCCGAGATGACAATTCATGCATCGGGCCTTCGTCTGGCCTTTCGTCTGGCCTTTCGTCTGGGCTTTCGTCTGGGCTTTCGTCTGGGCGATACCTCGGCCTGTGACCCAGGACGGTCACAAACGGTTCGATGCCTACGTTCAACGACGAGGACACCTCGCGATGGTGTCGCATCGCCCGTGGTATCAGCATGCCGGATCAATCCATCATCAAGGCGTCATTGGATGCGACCGCATCGACATCCCTTCCTCCCGGGCCGGTGGTCGACCGTGAACTGACTCTTGGCCGCCTGAGAGCGGTGATGGCGATGGGTGAAGCCGGGGAGGCCGGATGGGAGCGTCGTCGTCAACGTCTCGAATCCTGGCGAAAGGATCAGCAAGGATCGGAACCGTCGATCGATGGCTCGTCACCGAACTCGGTTGCCGAACTGGAAGACGAACCGGTGTCTTCAGCTGATGACCAGGCGGCGGACGTGAATGCATGCTCGCTTCGGATCGAGACCGGCTGGCATGGCGTTGGTGGAACCGATGGATTCGATGACCGACTGGGCGGCGGCCTGGTGAGCCATGGTGTGCATGAATGGATCGGCGACGCCTCGGATCGGTGGCAGGGTGAAGGCGAGCGGTCGCGGCCCAAGAAGCGAGTCGGGTCCGAGTGGTTGCCGCATCTCGGGCCGATTTGTGCGGTGGTTCATCGAATCGGGATTGCTCGCCGGGAACAGGGGTTGTCGCCGCCGACGGTCGCCTGGATCGGACGATGTTGCCGTCCGACCAGCTGGAGTCTGGTTCCGAATCGTCGGCCGGTTCATCCGGTTCTAGAACCTGGCGAGAAGATTCGAATGGCCGTGTCGCCGGATCCTGTTGGATCCTTGCTGTCCCGGGCACTGGTGGTGCAGCCGCCGGGAGACCGGGTCGAATGCCGGCGGTGGATTCTCGAACATGCGATTCGGAATCCTGGAATCGACGTGGCAGTGACCGATGGCCGAGGTTTTTCGCCGTTGGACACTCGGCGATTACAGGTGGCGATGGCCGCGCGTCGGGATGCGGGGCGTTCTCCGATCACGGTCATGATCGTTCGACCACCAGAAGACCTGGAAGTTCGCTCGGCGGCAACCACCCGATGGTTGGTGCGATCACGGGCGTCGTCATGTTTCCCAGCCGGGTCGGTCGTCAGTCCGTCCCGACACGAATCTCAAGGCTGGCAGATTCGTTTATGCCGGGTACGGATGCCTCAGGCGATCGGGATGGATGCCGCCCGCCATCAGGTCGTCGCGGAAGTCCTCCCGGACTGGGATCGCCCGGATTCGGGTGGTGGCGGCGACCGGATCGTGAAGGACAGCATTTGCATTTCAAGCCCGGAGATCACTGGTCATGTCGTCACCAATCGAACCCGAATCCACGAAGTCGATCGTTACTCCGATGTCGGTGATTCAACCGGCTTCGATCCGGAGGGCGTGGTCTCCGGATCGTTTCGTGGCGATCCACCTTCGGTCCTTCGAAGCGGATCTCGCTCGTCGTCGGCATCAACGACGTGGGGCCGATGGGAATGTCGTGAAACAAGGGAGGCGACGTGTGAATCCGTCCACGTCGAATCCGGCCCGAATGTCGGATCCGATCGGGTCCGGTCAGGTTCAGGCGGTTCGATCACCGAATCGGCGGGGAGCGGGGGAAGCGAGTCGAAGGACTCGAAGGGATCGGGAGCATCGAAATCACCCGGCGAATTCATCGGGGGGACGCACGAGTCAGACGAGAAACGCGGTCGAAAATGCAGGCGAGGTGGTGATCGTGTTCGAAGAGCAGCGGGGAAACCGAATGGTGAAGGACTGCTGTTTTCAGGGACGAAGTCTGGGAGTCCGGGCGGGAATGGCGGTGGCTGAAGCTCGTGCCTTGATCGGAGGTCGGCCTCTCATCCTGGGGCGGGCATCGGCACGCCGGGTCGCGGCGGCCCTGAAAAAGCTTGCGGAACGAAGTCTTCGATTCGCACCGATCGCCTCGGTCGACGGATTGGATGGCATCATCTTGAACATTCGCGGTTGCGAACGATGGCTCGCCGGGCGGGGGGGAGAGACCGGTCTTCTGGATGGCATCCGCCGGGTTTTTCATCGAGCCGGGTTCTTCATCTCGACCGCGATCGCGGACACCGTGGTCGTCGCCCGAGGCTGGTCTCGTCATCGACCGGGGATCGAATTCGACGATCCGATGAACGGGCGGATTGACGAGCGGATTCTTCCCGCGGGGGTGACCATGTCGGCGATCGATTCCTTGCCGCTTGAATGTCTGGGACTCGATCAAGACGTGGTGAAACGATTGCATGAGGTCCGTGTCCGTCGGGTGGCGGAACTTCGGCGATTGCCACGAATGGCCTTGCCATCCCGATACGGGCCGTCGATTCTTCACCGTCTCGATCAGGCGGCCGGTCGGATTCCGACGCCGTTGATACCGGTCCGACCGGCGGAAGCGATTTCGATCGCTCGAAATTTCGAGGGGCCGATTCGCTGTGGGGAGACGATCGAGCTCGCGGTGGTGGATCTGCTGGCTGGTCTGCATGAAAAGCTTGGATCCCGCGGACTCGGAGCGAGGATGCTTCGGATTCGGGCGACGATTCCGGATTCCACGGACTGGATTGAAACCGTGGAACTTGCTCGTGCGACTCGTCGCCCTGGTCATCTCTGGGCGGTGCTGGAGCCGCTGCTCCGTCGGCTTCCTCTGGATGGAGGGGTTGATCGCATCGATCTGGAAGTCCCCCTTCATCGGCGACTCGGGCATCGAACCGGCCGCCTGCTGGCCGATGGTGATGAGCCGGCGGGTGGTGATGATCAGGAATCGCGGGCGGCCTTCGTCGATCTGGTGCAGGCTCGATTCGGCCGGGAATCCATCCGGGGTTTTTCGCCTCGGCCCGGGCACGTCCCGGAGGATCAGAACCGACTGGTACCGCTTGGTGATCTTTCCAATGCCTCTGGGGGCGATATGGCGGCTTCGATGGCCGGATTGGTGGGAGTTCCCGGAAGCCGGCCCACGATCTGGCTGGACCGGCCGGAATCGATCGGGGTCCGTGAGTCGGATGAAAAGATCGTCGCCGTACGTTGGCGAAACGACTGGTATGCAGTGGCTGCGGCATCGGGCCCCGAACCCATCGGGGC
>CAJWFU010000070.1:0-8166 GCA_913031315.1 uncultured Phycisphaerae bacterium
GCCGCCCGCTTCTCGGTCATGGCCCATCTGCCGGGACTTCGCCTGACCAACGAGATCGAACGACTCCGCCGGGCCGCCAACGCGCTCGACCTCGCGGTTCGAGGGTTCTACGGCGAAGGATCCGAAAGCACCGGTGATTTCTATCAGGTCAGCAATCAGGTGACGATGGGGGTCTCCGAGGCTGATCTACTCGCACACTTCGTCACCATCGTGGTACCGAAGATCGTCGAATACGAACGCATGGCTCGCCGGCTCATGCTTGAGCGGAACCGACTCCTGCTTGAGGATCGCGTCCACCGGGCGCTCGGCATGCTGCGGTCGGCTCGCCTGCTTTCCGTCGACGAAGCGATGAAGCACCTCAGCCGGATCCGGCTCGGAGTTTCGCTCGGTCTCCTGGAGAACATCTCTCTGGGCATCGTCCAAAGGTTGTTCCTCGAGGTTCAGTCGGGTCATCTGCGCCAGGCGCACGACGATCTTCCCTCCACCACCGAGGTGCTGAACCGCGAGATGGAGGACGAACCGCTCCGGCAACGTCGCGCCGACGTCGTTCGCATCGCCCTCGGGGGTTGATGCCGGTCACTGTTCTTGAATGTCGAATGACTCAGCCGGCGTAGAGGCGATCACAGTCCCGCGCGAAGTCGACGTCACGCTGGGAGAGACCCCCGGCGTCATGGGTCGAGAGCGTGAGCGTGACCTTGCTGAAGCGGATCAGGATGTCGGGGTGATGCTGAACGGCTTCCGCCTGTTCGGCCACCCGACCCACGAACTCGATCGCGGCCTTGAAACCGCCGAACGCGAAGGTTCGCTGGAGAGATTCTCCGCTGCGGGACCATTCCACGAGTTCGACCAGCGCGTCATCGAGGACCTGTTCGGAAATCTTTTCGACCATGTCGGGCTCCTGAGTCATGAGGAACCACTATACCGAGAGCAGCGGATCACCCGCCCGAAGCGGAGTCGCCGAATCAAAGATGCGGAAACCTGCATGATGGCCACGTTCGATCAAAAATCCGACCGCCCTTTGATGAACCACGGGCGACCCCGAAGCGAGCCGGGACCGACCACCCGCCTGGCGCCCAGCCCGACTGGCGACCTCCATCTCGGTAATGCCCGCACCTTCCTCTTGAACTGGGCGGCGGCCCGCCGCCTCGGCTGGCGAATCATCCTCCGCCACGAAGACCTCGACACCGGACGTGCCAGTGAAGACCGATGCCGGCGAATCGAAGCCTCCCTGCACTGGCTGGGCATCGACTGGGACGGACCGTCCACCCGGCAATCCGAAGACCTGTCGCCCTACCTCGAGGCCATGCGCCGACTCAGCGAGCAGAACCTCGTCTTCCAGAGCGATCTGAGCCGCCGGGACATTCGCGAGGCGGTCGGCGCTCCCCATGGCGGCGAACTGATTTTCCCCCGAACGCTTCGCCCCGGCGATGAGAATTCCTGGGGGTTTGAAGACCCGACCGCCGGTCATCGGTTCGCCATGCCCGAAGGCGAAGAGACGGTCCGGGATGAACTCCAGGGCATCCAGAATTTCAATCCGGCACGAGAGGGCGGCGATCTCGTCCTCTGGACCCGGGACGGACGTCCCGGCTATCAGCTTGCGGTGGTGGTGGACGACCTGGCTCAGGGGGTGACCGATGTCGTTCGCGGCAACGATCTGCTCGCCAGCGCTGCCAGACAACAGCGACTTGGCAGCGCCCTCGGACGTGCGGCCCCACCTCGATGGTGGCACCTTCCATTGCTTCACGACGAAGAAGCCCGACGGCTCGCCAAGCGGGACGGGGATACCGGTCTCGAATCTCTCCAAGCCTCCGGAGTTCCTCCAGCCCGCGTGATCGGCCTGCTGCTTCATCTGGCGGGCGTCCTCCCGGAACGCATTCCACTGGAGGCAGCCGAGGCAATCGACTTGATCGATGTTGAATCCCTGAGGACACTATCGAAGCGGGAGGACACGACCCCGTGTCGACTCACCGCGGAGGATCTGACATGGCTTCGAACGTAGGAATCGGTCTCACCGACCTGGCCCGCCGCGGAATGATCATGGCGATCGGCATGGCACTGGCATCCACTGGTGGCTGTTCCGATTCCCGAAAACCGGTCGACGGCGACGTGGAACGAGTGACTCTCGCCGGACGCAGTTTCGATCTCGACCTCGCCATGGCGACCGAAAGTCGGACCCGCGGGCTTGGTGGTCGAGACTCCCTGGCCAGTGACGGCGGCATGTTCTTCGTGTTCCCGGACGCTCGACCACGTCGATTCTGGATGTACGACTGCCTCATCCCCATCGATATCGCCTTCATCGATCCGCTCGGCTACGTCACTTCGGTGCACACCATGCCGACCGAGCCGCCACGGGGGCCGGATGAATCGATTGCGGAGTACGAGGGCCGGCTCCCGGGATTCACCAGCGGATACCCGGCCCAGTTCGCCATCGAACTGTCGCCCGGGATGTTCGAATCGCTCGGGATCGGCGTGGGTGATCGGGTATCGATTCCCCGGGAACGGCTCAAGGCGCTGGGTCAAGCGACCGAACCGGAGTTCTAGGGGAGAGGTGAATGCCGGGCCTTGATTCCCCCCTCCTCCAGTTCGACGGCTCCGAGGGGATGAATCTCATGAACCGAACCAGCGTCATCCTGATTACCACCCCCCAGACCACATCGCGACTCGAGCAGTTGCTCGCCCATGCCTCGGCCGCCTGTTCCAAGTTGCCGGAGCCACGACCTCACCTGTCGCTGAGAACCGCGGATTCGGTCTCGGACACCGATCTGGAAATGGCGGCGGCGGTGGTGGTCCTGGATGAGCCCGAGCCGCCGATCAACCTGCGGAGAGTTCTCGCCCGTGTGACGTTCGACTCGATGATCGCGACGATCCGACTCGGCGGATCACCCCGGAGCGATTCCCTGGTGCTTCCGGACACGGTCGAGATTCCCAACTTCATCACCGCGCTGCGAACCCTCATCCACCAGCAGGTCGAGATCGACCGCCTGCAGGAAGAAGTGTCGACCACCGCGAGAATCGCCGAAGGCGTTCAGGAGGAGATCACCCGGATCGACGAGGAACTCCAGATGGCCGCCATGGTCCAGCGAGAATTCCTCCCCCGGGAACTTCCAGTGATCGGCGAGACGCGCCTCGCCGCCTTGTGGCGGCCCGCGGGTTACGTCTCCGGCGACATCTACGACGTGACTCGACTGGACGAGGATCACATCGGCCTGTTCATCGCCGATGCCGTCGGCCACGGCGTTCCCGCCGCCTTGCTCACCATGGTCATCTGCCGGAGCCTCCCAACCAAGGAGATCGCCGCAGACGACTCCTATCGGATCGTTCCTCCGGGCGAGGCCCTCGCGCGGCTGAATCAATTCATGGTCTCCCGCCAGGGTCGCACGGCTCGATTCGCCACCGCGGTCTACACGGTCTACAACGCTCGAACCCGGACGGCGACCATCGCATCCGCCGGCCATCCCGCGGTCTTGCATCTGGCCTCCGCCGACCGCGGTGGTGCGGTTCGGGAGATCGGATCCACCGGCGGGTTGCTCGGAATCTTCGAGGACGAGAAGTACGAAGAGACCCACGTCCAACTCAAGCCCGGCGAAGGGCTCGTGATGCACTCGGACGGATTTGAACAGGCCTTCCCCCACGACCTCGCCAATCATGCTCGGCGTCGACTTCCCAACGACAAGTATCGGGATGTGATCGCCGATCTCACGGCGAAGCCGGAACCGGAAGAGATGATCAAGGGGGTCCGGGCGATGCTCGACGAGCACGGAGGATCACTTCACCAGCCTGATGATCTCACGATGATCTGCCTTCGAGCGGACGTTTCGGAGCAGCTTCCCGTCCCCGAGACTTCGACCGATGCCATCCCATTCGAGAATCCGACGTCGAACCCGAACCGTCTCGCGGGCTGAGGTCGGAGGAGATCAGGCGCCGTCCTGGCGTTCGGCGAGAATTCGCTCGACATGAACGGCGACCATCTTCGCCATGGCGTCGGCTTCGAGATTGACGGTTCCACCCTCTCGATGATTCACCAACGTGGTCCGCGCCAGCGTTTCAGGGATCAGCGCGACTTCCAGGCCCTCCGGTCGGCCGGAATCATCACGCAGGACTCGGGCGACGGTCAAAGAAACGCCATCGATCGTGATCGAACCGCGATCGACCAGATGAGCCGACACCTCGGGCGGAGCATCGATCCGGATCCGCCAGTCGTCACCCGAATCGACCCCTCGGATGACCCCCATGCCATCGACATGGCCCTGGACGAGATGCCCGCCCAGAAGGGTGGCCATCGTTGCCGAACGCTCAAGATTGACCAGATCTCCCGGCTGGAGCCCACCGAGGGTGGTGATCTCCAGGCTTCGATGGATCACGTCGAAGACGAATCCCGTATCCCCAGCGGAAACGATGGTGAGGCAACATCCGGAGACACAGATCGAGGCCCCGGGGTCCGGAACATGGTCCCACCCCCCCGGATCGATCACCAATCGACGACCCGCAGCGGTCTTTTCGACCGTTTGGACCTTCCCCATCGATTCAACGAGACCTGTGAACATGGTTCCAGCGTAGCCGCCACCGGACTCTGGAAGCCGCAGATCCGGAATTTCCGGCCCGAGGCATGCAGCCGAGGATCGGAACGACCGGTCGAACAGGAATCAGAAGCCCCAATCCGTCGGCCTCGCCAGTACACTTTGCGATCCGCGAACTTGCCGCGGGTACTCAGGAGTCCCACCGATCATGACTGCACCGCGCCATCTCCGCTTCGCCCTTTCGACCCTCGTCGCCCTGCCCGTCTTCCTGTCGGCCGCTTCGGCCCAGGACAAGGCCAGCGACCCGAGCCTCGACGCCAAGCGTTCTGAACTCGATCAGCGGTATGCCATCGGGCCGACGCCGGCCCGGGAACTCGGCTACCGGATCGTCTGGCAGGCATCGATCGGTACCGATCTCAAGCGAATCGATGTGGTCGGTCCCGACGTCTATGCACTGGACCTTCGGAACCGTCTCACCCGACTCGATCGAAACACCGGCAGTTCGATCTGGACCACGACCGGCGCTGACGCCAACGACAGCGTCTGGGGCGTGACCCCCGGCCCCACGCCGCCGAACGGACTCCCCTGGGGCCAGAACGACGGGGATCGCGTCTACGTGACCACCGACCCCGTGGTGTTTGAATTCGATCACGCCACCGGCGCCGTCCTCGGACGACAGGACCTCGAACGAATTCCTTCGACCGATGTGATCCGATTCCGGAACTATCTGGTGTTCGGGACGCGGAGCGGTCAGATCGTCTGGCATCAGTACCTCGTCGGCCACGCCTGGCGAGCGAACCAGCTCCGAGGACCCATCGTCGGTGAACCGATCCTCATCGGCATCAATCGCATCGCCGCGGCAAGCCTCGGCGGAACCCTGCTCATGCTCGACTCCAAGACGTCGGGCCGAGTCTGGGGCGACAAGGTCTTCGCGGGCGTGTCGGCTCCGCTCGAAGCCGGCGGCGGCAAGGTCTTCTGTGCCGGTCTCGACCAGTACCTCTGGGCGTTCGATGCCGATCGTGGGAACGTGGAGTGGCGATACTTCACCGAAAGCAAACTCGATACCGCCCCCGCATACGTGACGGTGTCCACCCCGAACGGTTCGGAAGGTCGCGTTCTGCAGTGGGTCGAGAGCGAAGGACTCGTCTGCCTCCAGGCCGACTCCGGTGGCACGGTCGAAGGCAAGGTCCTGTGGCGCATCGCCGACGCTCGCGGTGACGCGATCGGCACGATCAAGGATCAAACCGCACTCTGGGACAAGGACGCCCACGTCCTTCGACTCGTGAACGTCACCCAAGGCTCGGTCACTCAGACCATCGCCCTGCCTCAGGTCGACGAAATCCACATGGAAGGCGATTCCATCTTCGCAACCGGGACCGATGGCCGAGTCGTCCGGCTCGACCCCGTCGGCTGAGACCACGATTCCCATGAACCAGCTCGTCCCCGTCCGTCGCGCCCTCCTGTCTGTCAGTGACAAGACCGATCTGGTGCCTTTCGCCCGCGCCCTCGCGGATCAGGGAATCGAGATCGTCTCCACCGGCGGTACCCACCGGACCCTGGCCGAGGCGGGGCTGAATCCGATCGCCATCGACGATCTGACCGGCTTCCCCGAGATGATGAATGGTCGAGTGAAGACCCTTCATCCGGCGGTGCACGGCGGGATTCTGGCCCGTCGAGATCTCGACTCCCACGTGGCCGCCATGGCGGAACACGGAATCGAAGGGATCGATCTGGTCTGCGTGAACCTCTATCCGTTCGAACGCACCATTCGTCAAGAAGGCACGACGATGGACGAAGCGATCGAGCAGATCGACATCGGTGGACCATCCATGGTGCGTTCCGCCGCGAAGAACCATGACTTCGTCACGATCGTCACCAATCCAAGCCAGTACGACCGAGTGGTCAGTGAACTCACGGCCCACGAAGGGTCGACCTCGATCGAACTCCGACGGGAATTCGCCGCAGCGGCCTTCGCGCGAACCGCCGAGTACGACGCGACCATCGCCGCCTGGATGGGTAATCAGGCCGGCTCCCGCTTTCCAAGCGTGCTCCGACTCAATTACATCGGCCAGCGAGAACTCCGGTACGGGGAGAACCCCCATCAACTGGGCGCGGTGTATCGAGACCCCGATTTCAAGGGACCGAGCGTGGTCGCCGCCGACCTGATCTCCGGAAAGCCCCTTTCGTACAACAACCTCCTCGACGCGGCAGCCGCCCTCGAATTGGTCCAGGATCTTCACGACGCCGATCCGAACCGAGCCGCTGCCGCCGTGGTGAAACACACCAATCCCTGTGGTGCCGGTGTCGCTGACGATCTCGCCGGCGCCTTCCGCCAGGCGCACGCGGGTGATCCACTCGCCGCCTTCGGGGGGATCGTCGCCATGGATCAGAAGGTCGATCAGGCCGCGGCGGCCGCGATCGTCGAAGAATGTCGTTTCCTCGAGGTCGTTCTGGCACCCTCGTTCGACCCGGAGGCCTCGACCCTGCTGGCTGAACGCTGGCCCAATTGCCGCCTGCTGGCCGTGGGCCCCCTCGATGATCCCGGCCGAAGCGGCCTGGCCGTCCGTTCGGTCCCGGGGGGCTTGCTCGCCCAGGAACGAGATACCCACCCGTTCAGCCCCAATGACCTCCGGCATGCCGCCGGCCCGGCCGCCAGCGACGAGTTGCGGATGGCCGCCAGCCTCGCCTGGACCGTGGTCAAGCACCTCAAGTCCAATGCCGTCTGCATCGCCTCCGACCAGCGGCTGCTGGGGGCCGGAGCGGGTCAGATGGATCGAGTCGCCGCCTGTCGAATCGCGATCGAGAAAGCCGGAGACCTTGCCGCCAGGTCGGCCGAAGGTCCCCTCATCGCCGCCAGCGACGCATTCTTCCCCTTCGACGACGGCCCCGCGCTGCTTGCGGATGCCGGGGTCACCTGCATCATCCACCCCGGCGGATCCAAGCGAGACGAGGACACCTTCGCGCTCTGCGAGGCCCGCGGAATGACCTGCCTGCTCACCGGGGTTCGCCACTTCCGGCACTGACCCGGGTCCTTCCGCCGGAAGAGCCACGTCCAGTGCTACGATGAGCTCGGTCCCGTCGGTCGTCCGACCGGACTCCCACGACCCGCCCGCCGCCCCGAAATGGAATTCCCCGTGTCCGAATCCGCCGACCGGAAGCCCAACCTCGACCACCCCGACCTGCCGAGGGTGAAGGCCGCGTTCCCGGACTGCCGGTTCCAGGCCTCGGAGTTCCGAGGTCAGACGACCCTCGTGGTCTCCCCGGAGCGTGTTCACGAAGTGCTTCGGTTCCTCCGGGACGACGCGGACTGCTGCTACGAATTTCTCTGCGACATCACCGCCGCCGATTACCTGGAGTATCCGGTGGAAACCGGAGGGCGATTCGCCGTGATCTGGGTCATCAAGAGCCACACCACCAACCGCCAGCTGCTGGTGAAGACCTGGCTTGATCCCACGGTCGACACCGAGGGCATCGAAGTCGATCCGGGCCTCGAGATCGACAGTGCCTGCGACATCTGGCCCGGCGCCGAGTGGATGGAACGCGAGGTCTACGACATGTTCGGGATCCGATTCCGAAACCACCCGGACCTGCGAAGAATCCTTCTCTGGAAGGACTACCCGGCCCACCCGCTCCGCAAGGACTACCCGCT
>CAJWFU010000071.1:0-8046 GCA_913031315.1 uncultured Phycisphaerae bacterium
CTGAATGCCATCGCGATTCCGGAGCGAGTCGACTTCACACGGAAGCTGGGTGATGATCGTGAAGCCACCCTTCGCGTCAATCTGGCGGCGATCCGTAATCGCGGCGAACCTGACATTTTCATTCGTCGCGATGACCATATCCACATCGGAACCAACTTCTTCGCGGCGCCGCTGGCGGTGATCCGGAATGGATTCCGCTTCACGTATGGCTTTGGATTTCTGCTGGATAGGAATTTCGGTAACGACGTATTCGGCGCGCCGCCGTCCAATGTCGGTAACTTCTGATCCGTAGATATCGTCAATGGCCTGGCTGGGATGTCCCGTAAGTCATTTCAGGCCAGACACTTAAGGCCCGCAAGGCGGCTATCGCCCAGATCCGTCAATCCGTTACCACGGGTCAGGAACGAGGTCGTCACCGGTCAATCTCCCGGGGACGCACTCGTTTGTGTTTTTGTCCAGAATGACGAACTCACCTTTACCCATCGAACGTAGTGCTTCAACAGGAGG
This sequence comes from uncultured Phycisphaerae bacterium, assembly GCA_913031315.1. Classification (GTDB taxonomy): domain Bacteria; phylum Planctomycetota; class Phycisphaerae; order Phycisphaerales; family SM1A02. The sequence goes on from CAJWFU010000071.1 coordinate 508, forward strand.
TACTCGCCCGACAGGTCATCTGATGACCGGTCGGGCTGGATCGACGTCCGCTTCTGGCCGATGGAGATGTTCGTGACTGTTCCTGTTTCCAAGATTGGTTCGACCACGCTCACCCCCGACCGGGGAGAGAAGTCCTACGCCTCGAAGACATGTCTTCTGGCTGGCGGGCTTCTCCTGACCGTGATGATCGTCGTGTTCTGGAATCTGTTCCTCGCCCAGGCGAAGTTCGCCATCCGATACCCCTCGGATTGGGGGCACACCTTGCTGGTGCCGGCCCTCGTGGGTTGGCTGATCATGCGGGACAAGGATCAGCTGCTCAAGATGCAGCCTTTCCAGCCGGCTTGGACGGGTCTGGTGGGAGTGGTCCTCGGGCTCTCGTTCTACCTGGTCTCGGTGATGGGGCCCAGTTGGTTCACGGTCCATCACAACGCCCGGCAGGTTGGATTCGCGCTCACGCTCTTTGGTACGGCGGTGATGCTCTTCGGCTGGCGGCCCATGCGAATACTCGCCTTCCCGCTCGCCTACGGCGTCATCTTCGGTTTCACCTACACCGATCGGATCATCGGGTACTTCACCCAGCAATTGCAGGACATCAGTGCCGATGGCGGCTACCTGCTGCTGGTGGTGATGGGTCAGGACGTCGAGATCGCGGGTAACACGATCACCGTGTGGTCCGACGGGAAGCCCAATGCCTTGAACATCGCCGAGGCCTGCTCCGGGATGCGCATGCTCGTGGCCTTCATGGCACTTGGAACCCTCATGGCTTACGTGGGCCTCAAGGATTGGTGGCAGCGGGTTCTCCTGATCGGACTGGGAGTGCCGGTCGCGGTCTTCGTGAACATGCTCCGGGTCGCGACTCTCGGAATTCTCAGTCTCTGGGATGTCGGATTCGCCGGAGGCCAGTTCCATAGTTTCGTCGGTTTCGTCTGGCTGATGCCTGCCTTCCTCGTCTTTCTGGGAATCATGGCGATCATCAGGCAACTCGTCATCGAAGTGGATGACGAGGATGGGGCGAAGGGACTCACATGATCTTCAGATCCGATGTCAAGTACGCCTATGGTTCGATCCTGTTGATTCTTCTGGTCGGCGTGATCTCGATTCCGGTCATGATCGCGCGGCTGGAGATCTATCTTCAGAAGGAGCCCGTCGAACTGGCGGAGAATCTGTCCACGATTTCTGTGCCGATCGGATCCTGGAGCCGTGCCCGCGGCTCCGACGGGGAACCCGTCGCCGACACGGCTTTCGGAGCGGAGATGATCGAAGGGCTCGGCACCGACACCTATCTGGACCGCACGTATCAATCCGGCAGCCGCCAGATCCATGTCCATGTCGCTTACTACACGGATCAGATCGACGACGTCCCGCACGTTCCCGAACGCTGCTGGGATGCCGCGGGCCTCGACCAATCGATGCCTGCGACCACGTTCGATCTCGATCTGAACTTCAACGAGGCCATCCTCGACGAGTCTTCATTCGTGAATGGAGCCACGGGTCGACCATATCGCCGCCTGGAAAGAACCAACGCGATCGGTGATCCGATGATCATCCATCTGCCGATCGGCGAGGCACAGATGACCATCACGGAATTCCAGACCAACCCCAAGAACCCTCGGGTCCGACAGGTGGGCGGTTATTTCTTCCTCGCCAATGGCCGACTCGCGCCGAGTGCGAAGGATGTGAGGTTGCTGGCGTTCGACCCGAGAGAGAAATACGCCTACTACTGCAAGGTGCAGTTGACCTATCGCGGCACGGTTCAGAGCGGTGAGCCTGATGATGCCGTGGTTTCCGAATTCGTCGAGATCGCGGAAGACATCCTGCCGGATTTGATTCCCGAGGTCATGCGATGCCTGCCCGACTGGCCGACGATCGAGAAGTCCGTGACGTCAGCTGCCGCGGTCAGCGAGGCCGCGACCGAAAACGATGTCCTGAACGAAATGAAGTCGCGGTCGTACGACGGCCGCGTTCCCAAATCCTGAATCCAGTCCAGAGCCCTGCAATCGCAAGGATCAATTCCAGATGGCCAAGAAGAAGCTCAACGTCAAGTTCCTCGCCCTTGTTCTCGGGTTGTTGGCGATCGGTGGTGCGGTGATCGGTGGATTCGTTCTGGTCCAGTACCGAAACGACCCGGTCAAGCACATCAGGCGTGGTGATCAACTGCTGGCAGACGGCAGGCCTGAAGAGGCCATGAAGCAGTACGGGCGTGGTATCGGCAAGGCGCAGTACGAGATGCCTTACTACGACAAGGCGATCGAGGCGGTGGAGACGATCACCCCGCAGTCAGAGAGCAAGGCGAAGGAGATGTACCGACAGCTCCTGCTGCTCATGACGGCGAAGGCCGAAAAAGCCAGCGATCATTCCGTGAGTGGTCAGACCGCAAAAGAGGTTCGAGACGAAACCATCAGGGTGATTCTGGATGAAATCCAGGTCTACACGTTTCAGGTGTCGCGCGGCGATCTGCAGGCCAAGGGAAATGCATACGGAACCGCTGCGAGACTCGTGGAATCACTCAATCAATCGCTGGTGACTCTCGGGCCGGACGAAGTGGCCCCGCGTCTCAAGGCTGCGGTTCGTGGCGTGGTCGTGGAACCGGAATGGAGAACGGCGACCGGGCTCGATCAACAGCAGTGGGAAGACGCGGTGGCGACGATCGAATCCGCGATCGAAATCGACCCGCAATACGTTCCCAATCAATATGGACTTCTGCGTGGAACCCTTGATCGTTTCGCCGACAAACTGGTGACCACCGGTCGGACCGGAGTGACGAAGGCTCTGAACGGCAATGTCGATCCGCGGTTGATGGCCGCACGGGCCTCGCTCAGTGGTGAATTGGCGCCCGAAATCATCCTCCTGGAGTTCGACCGGAATTACCTGCTCTTTCTCGCGGGATTCGCGGGCGATGGTGATCAGGCACTCGCCGCCTTCCCCGACCCGGGAACAATCGACACGGTTCGTATAGGCATCACGGCGATCCTCAAGCGGGGATTGGACGGGGAGATGCCGAGATTCGAAGTGAATTCGCGGCTCTTTGAAATCCGATCGGTGCTCATGGAAATGCTGCTCCGTCGGCCGACTTCGACCGTCGATGAAGATCGGTATATGGACATCCTCGGGGAACTTGATTCAACCTTCAAACTGGTGACGGATGCCATCTACGAGTTCGATCCGCAAGACCTCAGGAATTGCACCGTGCAACTGGCACTGGTCGCCGGTGAATCGGATCCCATGGCGATGATTGAGACGATGATCGGCATCGCGGACAGCAAGGATACGGTCAGTCACGATCGACTTCTTCGGACTGGATTCATCCGAAACCTGCAGACGCAGGCCTTTGAGATCGCCTACAAGAATTCGAAGGGGACGCTCGAGATCGACGATGCGGCTCGTGATGAGCTGGAGCTCGCGCGGAGCTCGATCGAGAAAAGTTACTCCGACGAATCCGTCCGCGAACGGGATTTCATCTGGCAGCGATTGGAAGTTCTCTACAACTACCGTCTCGCGCTCGCCGCGATCGGTGAAGAAGACGAGTTGGCGGCCAAGACGTATGCCCGAAAATCAAACCGGGCGACTCAACTTCTCAAATCGATCATGGAAGAGGAGCAACGCACGCCGGACAGGCAGCTGATCGAATCCGCGATCGGTGCGGCGAAGATCATCGGTGATTTCGGTACCGCGACCCAGTTGTTCGAGGCGGCGCTTGCCCGCCAACCCAGCATGAGTTCGGATCCTGGTGCATTGCTCGAACTCGCAAGTCTTTACCTCGATTCGGGGAGGACCAGAGAAGCGGGAGCGGTTGCGGCGCAGATCCGAACCATGGCCGAGGAGAAGTCACTCGACTCTAAATCTGATGCCAGGCTTTCGAAGATCGAGGCGAAGATCGGAACCACCGAACAGGGAATGACCCTCGCGGATCTCGCCGGTTCGGACCGACTCGTGGCCGATCAGAAGGCACTCGCGGCTGGAAACACCGAAGAGCGGCGAAGGATTCTCGGCGACATCATTGAAACCGCCGGTGCACACCGGGTGGTGAGACTGCAGGCGGTGATTCGTCTTGCAAGTCTCGAACAAGCCGAAGGTCAGACCCAGCGGGCACAACAGCTGGCTCGCCAGGCTCTGGAGATGGATCCGGACTCGATGGAGGCGAAGATGATTCTCGCCTTCGACAAGAGCGACACACCGGTCGATCGCGCCCGAGCCCAGTCGGAGATGGTGTACAACGATCTCCAGGACATCGACGTCGCGACCGCCAAGAGTTTGATGAGTTCGCTCCAACAGTTCCGCGGCCGCTACACACCGGAAGAGCTGGCCGAGATCAAAAGCGCTGTCGCCGAAATCGAAGCGAACATCATCGCGTCAGAGGAAAGGCGTCTCCCGGCGATGGAGTTTCTTCTCGAGCGGGCACTTCGAAATCAAGACTTCGAAGAAGCGAAGACGCTGATCGACGAGATCGAACCGATGCTCGGTGGTGAAGGAGAGGTCACGATCCGCCTGCGGGCTTCGGTGCTGGCCAATGAAGGCGAATTGGATGATGCGATCGCACTGCTGACCTCGGCGATCGATCAGAAGGGTTTTGGAAGCGATCGTCTATGCGTCCTTCTTGGTCAGTATCTCGCTCGCCGTGGTGACCGTGAAGGCGCCTTGGCTCGATTCGATCAGGCGTTCAAAATTGCGCCGGCTCGTTCGGGAAACGCCTACGTGCCCGGCGAAGCGCTTCTTCGAGCCGGCAAGTTGAACGACGCCCTGCAAGTCTTCCGGGCCGCTCGTGGTACCGGTCGGAATTCGAAGGAATATCGCGATCTCTGGCTTGCAGTCGAAGGTCAGGCGGGGAACTACGATGTGCCGATTCGGGAGAGGCGTCGCCTCTTCCAAGTGGATCCTTTCGACGCTACGAACTCGGTGGCCCTGGCCCAGTTGCTCATGGAATCGCCCATCGGTCGAGAGTCCATCACCAATGGCGACCTGAAGTCCGGTGAGAAACTGAACGCCAATTCACCCCGGTACTCCGTCACGGAATGGGGACAGCTCGGTCGATCCGAACGACAGGCATTGCAGATCTCGGTGCGAGAGGAACGGCGAGTCGAGGCAAAGGACGTGCTCTCCGAGCTGGTGAATGTCATGCCTACCGATCCCACCGTGGTCATCGGTGCTCACCGCTTCGGCGTCAAGAACCCCGATCTGAAGTTCGAGGTCGATCTGCTGGAGAATGCCGAACGGAGACTCCGTACGTTGATCTCCGAGGAATCCAAGGAACAGAACAAGCGACGACTGCAAAATTCGCTGGCCCTGATCATCGCCGAACAAGGAATTGATCAGTTCCGTCTTGCCGCGGGCCTGTCCGGAAAGGAAGCCCAGGATCAAGGCAAGGTAGAGGCTGACCGACTCTTTGAAGAGGCTTCGAAGCTCGAGGGCGCCGATCTGAGCGATACGGAAACCGTCATCGCGAACTTCTTGATCGGCCAGGGCGATCTGGAGCGGGCCGCGGTGTTCCAGTCTCGACTGTTACAGGAACTTCAAGCGTCCGGCGAACCGGGATCGGTGCTTCAGGGAGTCGCGGGTCAGTTGGTTCGAATTCTGATCGAGAACGAGAGACTTGAGCAGGCGGAGGTGGTCCTGAAGCGTTACTTCGATGAAGACAACGTCGTCGCAGGTGCCAATCCTCTGTTTGGTGCTCTGCAGTTCGCGATGGCGGAGGCTGGACGAAGGAACGATGGAGGAAGTGATGGTGGCGGGCTTTCATTGGCGTCGCTGGAGCGTCTTGCCAAGGCGGAAGAATATTTCAATGCGGCTCTCATGGTCGATGCCGCCAACAGTGAGTCGATCAGGCAGTTGGCCCGCATCGCCCAATATCGATGGAAGTACGCCCCGGAAGAAGAGGGGGACTTCGGTACCGGATCGAGTGAAAGTGAACGGTTGCTCGTCGAGGCGGTCCGTGCTGCAGAGCGACTGGTGGCCTTGAATCAGACCTCCTGGGTCGGCCGCAAGGCACTGGTCGATCTCCATCAATCCAGTGGCAACACCGAGGCTGCGATTCTTGAGCTTCGAAAGCTGCTGGAGATCGCACCGCAGCAGCCTGAACCTCGCTTTCGTCTCGTGGTGATGCTTCGCGAGGCCGGTCTTCTGGAGCAAGCCCTTGACGTGGCCCAGGTCGCGCTGGATCGGGATCCTTCGAATGTTCGTTGGGCGAGAAGCATCGGATTGCTTCGGCAGGAACTAGGACAATGGGATGAAGCGGCCGAACTCTTCGGGCGGCTCTACCAACAGACCAAGACCATCGGCTTCCTCCGCAATCAGGTGGATGCACTGATGTCTCGAGAGGATCCCGCTGCGGCCCAGGTGGTGAATCTCGCCCGTGGGAATCAGAGGGAATTCGCGAAGGATCCGATGCTGATCGGCGGGTACTGCGCTGCGCTGGCCGCAACCGGTCGACGACCGGCAGCATTGCAGCAGTTCGAGGCGGCCTACCGCAGTACCCGTGATCGGGATGCGATCGCCAGAAGCGGGCTCGCTCGATGGCTCACGAGCATGTATCCCGAGACCCAGGACGGAATCGAGGAACTGTCGGCATTCGTCGATCGCATCTCGGATGGAAATCCAGAACTCATCGATCTGATGCAGATCTCCGCGGCCTGGAACTCGCTCGGGCAGGATCCCGCTGTCGTCATGCCCAAAGCGGTCGACGTGGTGGAGCGAGCGATCACCGTCGGTGGTGCGACTGGCGATCCCGGACTGCTGGGTGCCTACATGCAGCTTGGAATTCTCAAATCAAGGCAGGATGATTGCGTCGGAGCCACGCAGGCCTTCGAGCAGGTCCTCGACCTCCGCCCCGGGGATCCTCAGATCCTCAATAACCTTGCCTATCTCGCGGTCGACTGCGGTGGCGATTTGAGTCTCGCCCGATCTCGAGCCCAGACCGCGGTGGCTGCCAGACCCTCGTCGGCGGAATTTCGGGACACCCTCGGTGTGATCTACATGGCTGAGGCGGTTAAAATCGGCGACTCGGATCCCGAAGCGAGGGATCTCGCAGCCCGGAAGGCCGAACAGGAACTCAGGCAGGCGACCAGACTTTCACAAATCGTTTCGCCCTGGTTGCACCTGAGCGAACTCATGATCTTCCTCGATCGTCCAGAAGAGGCAAGGCGTGCGATCGCCAAGGCCAGCGACCTCGACGAGGACAATAGATTTGAGGAAGAATTTGATGATCTGCTCAAGCAGGTCAAAGATCGCTGAAGACGGGGGATGGCTCGTGCCGTCCAGATACCGAGCCGATGAACAGATGTCAGACTCACGATCGCGGATCCAATTCCTATGAGCCCTCAAACCTCCAACTCCAATTCGATTCGGTCGGCGCAACGTCCCGTTCAAGCCCAAGCGGGGGCCGCCACCATTGATCCAGTACGGATCATCCGTCAGCATCTTGCAATGCTGATCACGGGCGGAGTCCTCGGGCTCGTGGTGGGAGTCGGGGTCTTTCTCGTCTGGCGTCAGTATTACCCATCTTATTCAGCCAAGGCGACGTTCGAATTGGTCGGGATGCTCGATGAC
>CAJWFU010000072.1:0-7968 GCA_913031315.1 uncultured Phycisphaerae bacterium
CGCTGGTGGAATCCCGCGGTCGAAAACCAGGCGACCGACCGTGCCTTCCGCATCGGGCAGACCCGCACCGTCAACGTCCACAAGATGATCACCAATGGAACCCTCGAAGAGCGAATCGACCAGATGATCGAGCAGAAGACGGACCTCGCTCGCCGAATCATCGGTACCGGAGAGTCATGGCTCACCGAACTCGACTCTGATCGGCTTCGTGACGTACTCACGCTGCGAGAGAACTCGCTTGACGAGGAGGCTGGATGATCACCAAGAACGACGAAGGCTTCAAGCGCCGGCCGGATACGCCGCGACGAGTCCGAAACGGTGTTCGCCTCCGCCGGAAGGAAGGCGACGTCGAGTTCGCATGGCCCGCCGGTGCCTGGCTCACTCGGATGCTGCGGGACGTCGATGAGACCAGCCGGAATGAAGGACTCGAGTTCGCCCGCAAGGGGCAGACCTCACTCCTGGAGATCGAACCCGGACGAATCGTGGGAGAAGTCCAGGACATCGATCCTCGTCCCCATCGAATTCGAATCGAGTTCAATCCGATCGGCCGGGACGATTGGAAGAAGGTCGTGGACTCCATGGCGAAGGAGGCCCGTTACGCGGCCAAACTCGTCTCTGGAGACGTGTCTCCCGAAATCGCCGAACCCTTCGCTGCGGCCGGGATCGCCCTGCTGCCCGAAGAGGAGACCATCTCGATCCAGTGTGGTTGCGGCCGCGAAGGCTGTCGACACCTTGCCACTCTCGCCTACCTGACGGCGGAGCGGATGGAACAGGACCCACTTCTGGTCCTGACCCTGAGAGGCCTGTACGGGCCTCGCTTCCTCGAACGACTTCAGGAGGCACGACTGGTCGCCACCAGTGGCGTCAGTCGAGCGCACCCCGTACCCCTCGCCGCCGCCAGAGTCCGAGACTCCGTCGGCTCCGAGAACGGACTCGAATCCTTCTGGTCGACCGGGCCGGGCCTGGAGGCCTTTCGCCGAGATCGACGAGGCGAGCATCTTCCCCATGCCCTTCTGAGAAGACTCGGCGCCGCCCCGATGGAGGGAAGATTTCCGTTCGTGGGTCTTCTCGCGAGCATCTATGACGACGTGGCCATGGAGACTCGCCGTCGGCTCGAAGCCCTCGACGATGCCGCGCTGGCCGCGCCTCCCTCACCTCCGCCGTCGGAAGACTGAGTCCGCCAACCGTCAGGCCCGCCGTTTCTGGACCGACCACCGATTCATTCACTTCGCCGTGAGGGGCGTCGGCATCGGCGCGTTGATACCGGCCCGCCAGCCGCGGAGTGCACCCAGAAGTCGATCCCGGATCCGGGGACGAACCGATGCGAGATCCACCTTCTCACCCGGGTCGGCCTTCAGGTTGTAGAGGACCACTTCGCCGTCTTCGAACCACTCGATCAGCTTCCAGCGACCATCTCGAATCGCACCCGAGGGAGTGGTTCGAAACCCGCGGGCGGGTTCGCGGCTCTCCGGATCGTATCCCTCGAGATAGACCGGGAAATGCCAGAACAGTGGGCCGCGTTCGAAAGGAACGTCGGGTGCTTCGACCAACGGGCGGAGCGACTTCGCATCGATGATCCGATCCGCCGGGGGTTGCAGACCCGCCAGATCGAGAAGGGTGGGATACAGATCGAACGCTTGAACCGGCATCGGTTCCTCGCGGGGTGCAACCCCGGGCACCCGAACGTACATCGGCGTGCGAATCCCACCTTCGTACAGCATCCCTTTGCCTCCCCTCCACGGCGACATCTCGGTCACTGGCTGCAACCCTCCGTTGTCGCTCACGAAGCACACCACCGTCTCCGACGGATCGATCGCCGCCAGAACCTCTGCGATCGCCATGTCGGTCCGCTCGACCATCACCGCATAACGGGCCTTTCGGATCGAGAGCTCGGGATGCCGCGCACGCATGGCGTCAATCGCCGCCTCGGGCGCCTGAATCGGCGTGTGAACGGCGAAGGGCGCGTAGACCACGAACCACGGTCGCTGGTCGACGTCTGATTCAAAACCGCGAATCATCGACGCCGTCTCCCGACCCAGTCGATCGACGAGGTACTCATCCTCGGGGCCATCGGTCAAGGCGGGATTCCGATACGGCGGTTGGTAGGACTTCGGATGCCCGGCCCCCGAACCTCCTACATTCAGATCGAACCCCTGACTCAAAGGATCGAGGCCGAGGTGCCATTTGCCGATGAAGCCGGTCTGATATCCGGCTCCTCGGAGGGCTTCCGCGATGGTGAATTCATCGTCATCGATGACCCTCTTGTTCGTCGGCGGTTCCACCCGTCGGTTCGCAGGCTTGCCCCGCTTCGGTGATCCGACCGTGTGGACACCAGTTCGGGATCCGTGCCGACCGGTCATGATCGCCGCTCGACTCGGCGCACAATTCGCCGCATTGCACGAGGCGTTGGTGAACCGGATCGAATCGGCGGCGAGCGCATCAAGGGTCGGAGTCAGGTGTCGATCATGACCTTCGGCGCCGAGATCACGACACCCCAGATCGTCCACCACGATCAGGAGAATGTCCGGCCCACGATCGTCGGTGGCCTCGTTCCCGGCCGGGGCTTCCAACGTGCCCAGCGCGGTCATGGCTGCCGTCACCGTCATCATCCGCCTGAAGAAACGATTCAATTCGCCTCCTCCGACATTTCACGACGTCTCATGGGCATCGAATCCACGAGGTCGAAGATCGTCGAAATGGAAACGGTCCGAGTCCAGCGTTCCTTCACGCCCCCATCCTTGCCGACCAGAGCGACCTGAATGCCGACGTCGGGGATCCCGAGATCGAATCGGTCGGAGAGCGCGGCCGCGACTCCGGATCCAAAACTCGGTCCGACGGGACCTCCGTCGATGAAACGTTCGACCTCGACCCCGCCCCGACTCGAGAGCAGCACGAGATGAAGGTCGCGTTCCTGCCAACCGGCCCACTCCTTACTCACCAGGGTCGCCTGCTCGACGAGGGCCGTCTCCTGCTCGCTCCAGACCAGAAGCACCCGCGACTGTCGCCGCCAGGAACGAGCCAGCCCCGCCGCGGTCGCTACGTCCTGCTCGGTCATGGCCACCTCCATGGCCCCCATCGGTGGGGACGGACTCTTTCCATCGATACCACATCCGACCATGAGCGATGCGATCATCGCCGCCATCATCCCGGGCATGATGCTCCGGCTCACGAATCTTCCGCATCGATTCGGCGGAGCAGATCCTCGACCGCGGCCCTCAATTGAAGGTCTTCATCGGCCGCCTCCGATTCCGGTGTCTGTTCCACCAGAATGTCAGGCATCGCACCGTTGTTCTCCATGTCGGTGCCGTCGGGCAGGTACCAGCCTCGGAAGGGCAGCCGCACGGAAGTGCCGTCGATGAGCGACGTACCACCGGTTGAAATCACGCTGCCGTGAGTCTGTTGGCCGACCAGGGTTCCGCGACCGAAGGTCTTGAACGCATGGGAGATGATCTCCGCGTTGGAATAACTCTTCTCGTTGCAGAGCATGTTGATGGGCAGGTCATACCGCTGGATGAAGAGCCGGTCCTGTGGATAGCCATCGGTGATCGACGAATCCGCGCCACGCGGCACGGTGTAGGCGTGCGGGCGAGTCATGATCGAGGCGAGCAGGCGGTCGGTCGTCCATCCTCCCCCGTTGTCGCGAACATCGATCAGAAGTCCCTCACGCCCATCCGCCGCAGCGAAGATGTCGCGTTCGAACTCATCCAGCGACGGCTGGTTCATCCCTCGAATGTGCGCGTAGCCGAGGCGGCCACCAGACCATTCCTCCACCAGTGCCATGCGTCGTCGCTGAGTGTCCCGGTAGACCAGCATCGACTCGGCGCCTCGCGAATTGGGTTCGAGCAGAAGATCGAGTTCGAATGATTCCCCGGCATCATCAGTTCGACGAACGCTGACCACCGTCTCCTTGCCCACTCGGCCACGAAGTCGGGACGAGAGGGTCTCCGGCGGGGAAGACTGCAGATCGAAGGGTTCCAGTTCGATCCCCGTGATCACATCTCCCACCTCGAGCGGCGTATCCGAGGATTCACCCGGTCCGTCGGGTACCAGCATGTCCACGCGATAGCCCGCCTCCGTCGGCTCGACTCGCACGCCGAGCCTCCCGATCGATTCACGGAGATCCATCGATTCACTCGGGGCTCGAATGCCCATGTGACTCGCGCTGAGCTCTCCCAGAAGCCGATTGCCGACCCAGTTGAACTCGTCGGCGGTCCGCGTCTTTCGGGCGAGTTCGTGGTACCGCTCGGTGATGGCAGGCCAGTCGAGGCCCTTCATCTCCGGGTGGTAGAACAAGGATCCCATGATGCCCGCGGCTTCGAGGAACTTCTCACTGGATTGATCTTCGAGATCGATCCGGATCTTCTGCGAAACGGGATACCTGGTGGCCTTGCCGCCGGGCAGCGCCAGAACCTGCGCCCGCCCACTCGAAACCGCGACCAGCCCGGTGCCCTTGAGATTCAAGCCCTGCATGGAGGTGGTGTCGTCGATTCGCTTGCGTTCCAGACCATTCCAACCGATCGAATAGAGACCCGAAGCACCGGGTGCACCGGTCGAATAGTTGAACAGGACGGTGTTTCCGGCCGGCATGAGCTCGAGGGATGAGGAGGATCCGGGGAGATTGGTCACCTGCCGAAGCCGTCGGTACGCCGTTTCAAGATCGTCGGCGGTGAACGGCGGATCATCGACCTCGCCTTTTTCTTCGTCTTCGTCGGCGTTCTCATCGGCGGCTTCGTCATCAACCTCGTCACCGGGTGCTCGTCGGGCCTCCAGTTCCTTGCGGACCGCATCGGGGTCCAAAGGCTTTCTCGCCTTCGCGGCCTTTGCCTGTTCCTCGAAGTACGCCTCGAGTTCGGGCTCGGCGAGCTTCTCGAGTTTTCGGTCGAGGAAGACCAGATACGCGTCGTATTCCTCGTCGTTTCGTTCACTCGAGAAGGCCAGGATCCGACCGTCGCCGGAGAATCTCGCGTTTCCGTCGTTGTCCGGATGCCGCGTGATGTTCACCGGCTCGGACGAACCGTCGACCGGAACCAGGAACACATCCCCGTTGAAATCGAGATCCGACTGTGAAAAGACCATCCACTCGGAATCCGGGCTCCACTGGAAGTCAACGCCGGAATCCCAACCTGCTCGAATCAATCGATCTTCGGAGGTGGCGAGATCACGAACCACGATGTCACCCAGTTCCTGGATGAACCCCAGGGAGAACCCATCCGGAGACGGGCGGGGCATGCGGGTGTCCACCGCCTCTTCGATCATGGGCGAGATGACGAAGCTGATGGCATCCGCCCAGCGAGCCGGATCAAGCGACTCGTCCTTTTCCTCGGGCTCTTCAGCGTCCTCGTCCTCGTCGTCCTTCTCCACCTCTTCCTGGTCCGGGCTCACCGCGGAATCATCCGCGTCGCCGTCCGATTCCACCGAAGCCGCATCGTCGTCGATCGCTTCAGTGGTCTCCGGATCCTTGGTTTCCTCCGCGGCGTTTTCATTCTCTTCGTCGTCCGCCTCTTCTTCCGGCTCCGGCTCGGATTCCGGCTCGGGCGGTGACATCCGCTCGGTGTAGTCCGAACGAATTTCATCCCGAGTCCGGTCGACGACCGCGGACATGATCCTCGATCGACCTCCGAGGATCTCGGTGAAGTAGAGGGTCGTGCCGTCCGGACTCCAGGCGATCTCCGACTCGCGACCGTGAGTCGTGGTCACGCGTCGGGTCGGTGCGTCGTCGGCGGTGCCTCGAATCAGGATCTCGCCGTAGGCGACCACCGCGATCGACTTTCCATCGGGGTTCAATGCGGCTTCGCTCACCCGATTCGAGATGTCCAGGATCTCCCGGTCATCCATCGCGTCTTCGGGGGCCTGAAGGAGAATCGGCCTCGGCACCGGATCGGCGTCGTTCAGGTCGAGTCCGTAGAGGGTGTCCCATCGGTGAAGAACGACTCGACGACCATCGGGGGTCGAATCGAAGGAGGCGATGTCGATGTCTTCGAAATCGGTCAGGGCTTCCGTCGTGTCGGCGGCAAGGTCGGTTCGATGGATGTTGTGCGTGTCGTTTTGTCGATCCGAGAGGTAGAGAACGGCATCATTCCCCGCCCACCGGGCCGCCATGTCATTGCCATCCCACGAGCTGACCTTCCGGAACGTGTCCAGGGATTCATCGTGGATCCAGACGTCTCGACGATCCGCCCCGCGGTAGTGCCGCCGGTGTGGTCGAACGTTTCCCCGCTCGAAAGCGGATCTCTGCCCATCAGGACTTCGGATGGCGCGACTTCCGAACGCATCATGCAACCGGCTGGGTTCACCACCTCGAACGGATACTTCGTACGGCCGGGGTGACCGATGAACGTCGCCTTCGAGGTAGGCCGAAAACTGGACCATTGTTTCGCCATTTCGATCATTGGCGATCCCAGAGAGCGCGACCGACGTATCAAGGTCGGTCAGACGACGAATTTCAGAGCCATCGGGCTTCATGGCCCAGATGTTGACGATCCCATCCCGATCGCTCTCGAAAACGATTTCGGAACCGTCTGGCGTCCAAGCCGAATCGTGTTCACGGCCGGGGTGACTGGTCAGGCGAATGGCCTGGCCGCCTTCGTAGGGGACCTTCCAAAGATCCCCTCGCCAGCTGAAGACGATGGTCCCACCATCGGGGCTGATGGACGGAAAACGCGGGAGATCCACGTTTCCTTCCGGCAATGCTGCCATTGGGGCCGCCAATGGGGCCGCCAAGGTCGCCGTGGGAGCTGCTGCAGCGGCCACCGAGGTCAGGCTCGCCACCAGGGCGAAAAACATCATCAGCAGGAGGGTTGTTGATGGGGAACCGGCAGTACGCCGGAAGAAAAAGGCCACCGGTCGGCAGGCGGGGCGTTCAGTCAACCGCATTCGGAGTCTCCGCAGATGCAAGTAGCGATAACGATGTCAGGAACCAATCAGCCTGATTCTACCCCTCCCGAACGAGCGGGTTCCTCATCCTGGACCTTTGGTTTGTGCGGCTTGATCCGTTCCGACAGGCAGGTCCACCGCCAGAACGGCCGGGAAGTCGAGTTTGGTCCGAAGTTCACGGCTTCGACTCCCGATTCTCCCTCCTACAACCCACGGAGGAACTGAACCATGGAAGCACAGGAAAACGACCGGACCGAACGACTTCGTTCGGTACTCAAGCGAATGGAACGCTCCATCGACGACGCCCGAACCCGCCGTACGCGGGGATCGACGCCGATGGATGCGAACCTGAATCACGAGATGGACAACACGGTGATCGGGTCCCCAAAGGCCTCGATGTCCAGTAATCGAACCTTCGACACGCTGGACACCCCCATCAATGACTCCAAGCCTGCCGATTCCCCGGAAGTCGACCTGACGACTCCAGGAGCCGTCCGGGACGAAGGAACGATGTTCGACTTCGAAGGCCCCCGGCTCAAGGCCAGGCCCAAGCGTCGAAACGCCAGCTGAACCCGAAATCAGGGTCTCTGTGAGGATTCCCGGACCGGTGGGGAGTGATCCCCATCCGGTCCGGACCGCTCACCCCTTGGTCCGGGGTAGCATTCCCGGAATGCAACAAGACGCCCTCGACTTTCTTCGCCACCTTCTCGACACCCCTTCACCGTCCGGACACGAAGCCGCCGGCCAACGAATCTGGCTGGATCGGGTTCGAGGCGCCGCTGACAAGGTCTGGAACGACGCGTACGGCAACTGCTTCGCGCGTCTGGATTGCGGCCGGGACGACGCTCCCACGGTCGCGATCTGCGGCCATGCCGATGAAATCGGCCTGATGGTCAACAACATCGATGACAAGGGTTTCGTCTACTGCCGACAGATCGGCGGAATCGATCCCGGTTCAATCGTCGGCAAGAGAATCAGATTTCGATCCAGCGTTGAAGGCGTGGATGATTTCGTGACCGGAGTCATCGGTGCCACCGCGATCCATCTCCAGGACCGGGGTGCCGACGGCAAGATTCGGAAGCTCCACGAACTCTT
>CAJWFU010000073.1:0-7943 GCA_913031315.1 uncultured Phycisphaerae bacterium
AATGCGCTCAGTTTCGACATCGAAGACTGGTTTCACCTGGTCGACATCGATTCCGTCTCGAACACCGACGACTGGCCGGGATTTCCTTCGATCGTCGAACGACGAACGGATGAGATCCTCGGCATCTGCGAGGAACACGGGGTCCGAGCGACCTTCTATTTTCTCGGGTGGATCGCGGATCGATATCCGAAACTGGTGCGCCGAACCGCCGACGCCGGGCACGAGATCGGGACTCATTCGTATTGGCATCGCAAGGTCTGTGATCTCGACGAATCGATCTTTCGGGAGGATCTCCGAAGATCGATCGCGGTCATCGAGGATGCCGGTGGGAAGAAGGTCACGTCGTTTCGCGCCCCGAGTTTTTCGATCACGCCGGGAAGCGAGTGGGCGTTCGACGTGCTGCTCGATGAAGGACTTTCCTATGACGCCAGTCTTTTTCCGGTCCCCCGGGAGAACGGCGGTTATCCGTGTCCGGCGGAGCCGCATGTCTTTCGAGGCGCGCCATCAGGGCGATCGATGCCTGAACTTCCGATGAGTCTCATGAACATCGGCCCCCGCCGGGTCGGTTTTTCCGGTGGTGGCTATCTTCGACTTTTTCCGGGCTGGATGATTCGACGCGGCTTTGACGCCCTCCATCGTCGATCCCTTCCCGGCGTCGTCTATCTTCATCCTCGCGATCTGGCTCCCGATTCGCCCGTGGTCCCGATGTCCCGGGGGCGACACTTCAAGTCCTATGTCGGTCTGGCCGGTACTGCGGCGAAACTCCGCATGCTGCTCGGTCGTTATCGATTCTCAACCTGTGGCGAGGTGCTTCGAAATCATCTCAGGCCTGAGGAGAAGCCGTGCTCGACGTCCTGATCATCACTCGGAATGAAGAAGCGAACCTTCCGCACTGCCTCGCCGCCCTGCAGGGATGGACGAGGAAGATTTTCGTGGTCGACTCGGGATCCACCGATCGAACTCAGGAGATCGCGGAGGAGATGGGTGCGGAGTTCGTTCATCACGACTGGCCCGGGTACGCGGCGCAGAAGAACTGGGCGCTGAAGAATCTGGACATCGTCGCGCCATGGACCCTCATCGTCGACGCTGATGAGGTGATCACGCCGGCACTCAAGGCCGAGTTGATGAGGGTCTGCGATCAAGATCCTGAGGAGATCCCGGAATCCGGCTTCTATCTGAATCGCCGACTGATCTTCATGGACCGGCCGATCCGGCACTGTGGCTACTTTCCGAGCTGGAATCTGCGCCTCTTCAAGCGTGGTACCGCGATTTATGAAAGCCGCGAAGTTCACGAGCACATGCTCGTCGATGGCGAGGTCGGATATCTCAAGCCTCCGATGGAGCACTGGGATCGCCGTGGGCTCGGGTACTACGTGGCCAAGCACAACGAGTACTCGACCCTGGAAGCGAGAGCGTTGATCAATGATCTCCAGTCGGATTCGAGTCGGATCAAGGCTTCGCTCTTCGGTAATGCGGTCGAGCGTCGTCGGTGGATCAAACTGAGGATCTATCCCTGGTTGCCCATGCCCTGGGTCTTCCGATTCCTCTACATGTTCATCCTGCGACTTGGATTCCTTGATGGTTTCCACGGGTTCCGTTTCTGTCTTTTCATTGCAAGCTACGAAATGTTCGTGAAGCTGAAGTTGCTCGAGCTTCAGAGAAACCAGCCCGGCGTCGCGATTGGAATCCTTCCGGATGCCGACCATCTCGTGGGCGATTCGACCTCGGTCGTGGAACCCGACGTTGCCGAAGTTTCAGCACCGAGCCGGATCCCGGAAACGCCGGGGATCCTCGCCGAGCCGGCGCCAGGCGACAGCGCGAGTCCGGTGGTTTCGACCGGTCGGGGTGGCGTTGGACTTTCGGTGGTGATCCTGACCCTCGATGAAGAGATCAATATCAGGGCGTGCATCGAAAGTCTCGAAGGTGTGGAGGACATTCACGTCCTCGATTCGGGTTCGAGCGATCGGACCTGTGAAATGGCGAGGGAGATGGGTGCCAAGGTCTCGTTCCACGATTTTGAATCGTTCGGAAGCCAGCGGAACTGGGCGATCGACAACATGCCGCTCGAAAACCAGTGGGTGCTGCACCTCGACGCGGACGAACGCATGACTCCGGAACTGCTCGAAGAGATCAGGGTTCTCCTCGCCGGGGATCCGGAGGAAGCCGGCTTCTTCGTTCCGAGCAAGCTGATGTTCATGAAGCGTTGGTTGAAGCACGCTGGCGGTTATCCCACCTACCAGGTCCGACTCTTCCACACCGGTCGACTCCGATTCACCGATTACGGCCATGGACAACGTGAAGAGACCGATGGTGAGGTCGGCACCCTCCGGCAACCGTATTTGCATGATGCGTTCAGCAAGGGGCTTGACGAATGGCTTGCCAAGCACAATCGGTACAGCCGTCAGGAAGCCGAGCAGGCCATCGCGGAAAAGGCCGAAGGGATCCGTTTGCGGCATCTCTGGTCTTCGGATTCCGTGGTTCGTCGACGCACGATGAAACGAATCGCCTATCGACTACCGGCTCGCGCATCTCTTCGATGGTGGTACATCTATCTCGGCCAGCTGGGCTTCCTCGAAGGCCGCGAGGCGCGGACCTACGCGACGCTCATCACGACGTACGAGCGGATGACGGGGATCAAGATCAAATGGCTGGAGTCGAAGCGCAAGTGAACCTTCGGTGTTCGGGGCTCGATCGGCGAACGACCCGGGGTGGATCCGTTGACGAGCTCTCACGCCGGATCAGTCGACGAAGGACCGCATCCCGACCGGACTGGCCGGATTCCCGACCACGATCGTCCATGGAAGGATGTCCCGGACCACGACGCTGGCGGCGCCGACCACGGCACCTTCTCCAATGACCACCCCGGGCATCACGAAGACCCTGGCTCCGAGGAAGGCATCCTCCCCCACATCGATGGGCGCCACGATCAGAGGCAGTGCCCGCTTGGAAAGGTCGTGGGAGCCTCCGCAGAGGTAACCGTGTTGGGCAACCGTGCAGCGGGCACGAAGAATGCATTCCCCGAGGTTGTAGATTTCGGCTCCATCGCCGATGCATGCTCGGTCATGCATTTCCAGCTGCCACGGAACGCGGATGCGGGCACTGGGGGCGACGAACGGTCGACCCTGAATACGGCACCCGAAGACGCGGAGAATCATCAGCCTCCAGAAGTTCGCGGGTCCTGGAGTCCACCGGCAGAGGATCAGCCAGACGAGAGCGAATGACTTGATGCCGATCTGTTCTCGACGGGTCCAGGGACTTCGATAGGCGTTGGACTGGTCGGGCTGTTTGAGCTCGTACCGGTCCCGTGGTCGCCTCGGCTTGGACTTGGAGGGCGGTTGCGAATCAGTCACGGGGGTTGGTTCCGCGGAGCGTCTGGATCGAATGAGAGAAGTCATCGAGGTACTGGTCGGCGATCGCGTCGAGTCCGTATCGGGCGGCGGCATCGATCGCCGCCTGCGAGAGACGGTGACGAAGTTCCGAATCACCAGCGAGCGTCGCCAGATGATCTGCGAGTCGATCCACCTCGCCGTCACCTCGTTCGAAGATCAGGCCGGTGTCGCCGTTTCTGATGTACGCGGCGTATTGAGGAAGATCCGCGACCACCGGAGGCAGACCGCAGGCCATCGCCTCGAGCGGTGCGACGGGGGAGGCTTCGCCTCGATCGGCGATCGACGGGTAGCAATAGAGGTCCGCGGCCCGGAGCTCGTCGGCGAGGGCGGTCGGATCCGCGACACCTCCGGGCATTTCGAGGGGGCCGCCAGCGGCCAGCGTCTTCAGGCGTTCGACGTACTCGGGGCCGCCACCGCCATCCCCTCGGCTGGAGGGACCGACGAGACGGAGCGAGAACTCATGTCCTCGTTCTCGCAGGCGTCCCCAGGCCTCGACCAGGAGGTGCAATCCCTTTTCCGGGTGAATGCGACCCGTATAAAGGATTCGGGCGTGAGTTCGCTGGGGTGGATTCGCCGGAGGGTGGAAGGCGGAGAGATCCACTGGATTACCGATGAGGCCGATCAGCGGTGCGAGTTCCGGACGCTCGTCCACGATCCCGTCGACGATCGCCTGGGACACGGTGGAAATACGGTCCACACCTCCGTAAAGCCTCATCTGACCCTTCGGGAACCGCTGGACGTGCATGTTGAGCACGCCGATTCGACGGCGAGTCCTGTTTCGAGGTGATCGCAGGAGCCAGGGAAGCCAGAAACAATTCGTGACCGTCACATCGGCGTCTGGCAGGAGCCGAGCGGCTCGTCTGGACCAGAACAGATCTCTCAGAATGTCGATCTTGACGTTGTTGGCCCGGTCCAGGAGAGGGAGACGGCGGTATTCGACCTCCCCGATCCGATCGCCGGAGGGCAGATCGGGGTGGTCCGGGCCGACCAGGGTCACCTCGTGACCTCGTTGAACGAAGACTTCCGCCAGTCGCCACCAGATCTTCTCGATCGCTCCGCTCGGCGCGGGAGGCGGTGGCTTGAATGGTCCCAGTACGATCGTGATGCGCATCAATGACGGCTCCGGCGGGCCAGGGCCCGGCGCACTCGTAGGATACGGGCCGGGATCGATGCCGCATGCCGACATCGGTTCTTGATCCGTGACTTCTGCAAACACCCGCCCCGACATCCGGGGACTTCCTGCTCTGCTGGTCCCAATCCATGACGCTCCGCATCCATGACACCCTCGAACGCCGACCGATGGACTTCACTCCGCTGGATCCGACCGGCCCCGTCACGTTCTACACCTGTGGGCCGACGGTCTACGACTACTCTCACATCGGCAATTTTCGATCATTTCTGAATGCGGACGTCTTGCGTCGGACCCTCGAATTTCTCGGCCACGAGGTTCGCCACGTGATGAACATCACGGATGTGGGCCACATGACCGAGGATGGGGTCGCCGATGGTGGGGGCGAAGACAAGATGGCGGTCGCTGGTCGTCGGCTTCTGGAAAACAAGAAGTCCGGCGCCCTGCCCGAGGGCGTCCAGATCGACCCCGACGATCCGAATGCGATCGCAGATTTCTACGCTGGTGCCTTCATCGATGACGGCCGTATTCTCGGTCTCAAGGTGATCGAAGACGCGGACGCCGACCCCTCGCTGATGCCGCGACCGACCCGTTGGATCGACCAGATGGTGGCTCTGATCGAGAAACTCATCGAAGGTGGAAACGCCTACGTCGGGGGAGACGGTGCCGTCTACTTCTCGGTGCCGAGCTTCCCGGATTACGGGCGTCTCTCCGGCAACAGCCTCGAGGGTCTCAAGGAAGGCCAGGGCGGTCGGGTGAACGAAGCGAATCAGGCGGCGAAGAAGCATCCCGCGGACTTCCTGCTCTGGAAGCCCGACGCATCGCATCTGATGCGATGGCCGAGTCCCTGGGGAGAGGGTTACCCGGGATGGCATCTCGAATGCAGTGCGATGGCACTCGGGCTTCTCGCGCCCAGTGAGGGCGAGAACGCGGGCATGATCGATTTTCATTCCGGTGGCGAAGACAACATCTTTCCGCACCATGAATGTGAGATCGCCCAGAGCTGCGCCGTGACCGGCGCGTCCGGATTCGCTCGGCACTGGTTCCACACCCGACATCTGGTGGTTGAAGGTGAGAAGATGTCCAAGTCCACGGGCAACTTCTTCACCGTGCGGGACATTCTCGCCAAGGGCGTCACTCCGGGGGCGCTGCGGCTTGAACTGGTACGAACGCACTACCGACAGAACGCCAATTTCACGATGCAGGGTCTTCGAGACTGTGGTCGCATGGTCGATCGCTGGTGCCGACTTCGGGACGCATTGGAGAAGGATCGTGTGGTGGATGGAACCGGTCCCGGACCGCTCGAATCCGCGCTGCCCGCCTTCACCGAAGCGATCAGTGATGACCTGAACCTCGCTCGGGCGATCGGCGCCTTGAACGAAGCGGTGAATGCGAGTCGAATCGATGGCGACGAGTCGATCGTCGATCCGGCTCGGGCCGCGGTGGAACTCGCCGCTCTTCGGCGAATGGACTCCGTGCTTGGAGTTCTCGATCGAAACCAACGATCATTGGAGGAGGAGGACGAAGGTCTTTCCGGCGAGATTGAAGCGAAGATCGCGGCGCGAGCGGCGGCGAAGTCCGGCAAGGACTGGGCGGCGGCTGATGCCATTCGTGACGAGCTCACGGCGATGGGAATCGCGATCAAGGATGGTCCGGACGGGACCACCTGGTCCCGAATCGTCGAATGAACGGCTCTCCGCGACCACCAGTGATCGGTCTTGTGGGAGGCATCGGCTCAGGGAAGAGCGCCGTCGCGGCGATCCTCGAGGATCTGGGCTGCGTCGTGAGCGATTCAGACCGGGACGCTCGAGAGGTGCTGGCCGATCCAAAGGTGCTCGAAGTCTTGCAGGGATGGTGGGGTGATGCGATCGTCGCGACCGACGGACGACTGGATCGCTCCGAAATCGCCGCCCGCGTCTTCGGTGATCCCGCGGAACGAAAGAGGTTGGAGGATCTGGTCCACCCTCGCCTGCATCGCCTCCGAGAGGATCGTTTCGCGGCGGCATCGGACGACACGTGTGGCCTGGTCATCGATGCTCCACTCCTCTTCGAAGCCCATCTGGACGATCAATGCGACGCGATCATCTTCGTCGATGCATCGATCGACCGTCGCATCGAGCGGGTGGTGACCAGCCGAGGATGGGAGGAGGCGGAACTCCACCGTCGGGAGCAGGCCCAGATTCCGCTGGATGAGAAGCGTCGTCGCGCTTCTCACGTCATCGAGAACGACGGGACCAGATCGGAACTGGAAGGCCGAGTGGGTGTCGCACTCGATCAGATCCGCAACGCCTGAAGCGGATTCGTGATGGGATGTGCTCCTGAAGCCAGCATGCCCCCACGAAGTCACTGACATGTCCGATTCAACCACTGTTCACGCTTGGGCTTCGATGGAAGCCGGTGTGCCGTTCACGCCGTTCGAATACGAGCTCGGCCCCCTCGGTGCGGACGAGGTGGAAATCGCGGTGTCGCACTGCGGGATCTGTCACAGCGATCAGAACATGCGGAACAACGACTGGGGCATGACCGTGTATCCCTTCGTCGGTGGTCACGAGGTCGAAGGCCGAATCGTTCGAGTCGGATCCTCGATCCGAAACTTCGCCGTCGGGGATCGAGTCGGCGCGGGCTGATTCAGTCACACGGATGCGGATTGCCCCGGTGCCCTCGCGGGCGATCACAATGTCTCTCCGACTTCGCAGGGAACGGTCGTGGGTCGCCATGGCGGGTTTGCAGATCGTGTTCGGGTTCAGGGGACCTGGGTCTTCACGCTCAATGACGGCATCCCGGTCGGTGAGGCCGGTCCGATGTTCTCTGGCGGGTCCACGGTCTGGACCCCGATTCGCAAGTTCGCCTCGCCGACCGATCGGGTCTGCGTGGTTGGAATCGGTGGTCTCGGTCATCTGGCGCTCAAATTCGCTCGATCGTGGTGATGTCACGTGACGGCATTCACCACCCGGAATTCCAAAAGGGCGGAAGCAGAGGCGTTCGGAGCCCACGAGGTGGTGATCGGATCCGATGCGGAGGCCATCGAGGCTCGGGCCGGCACGCTCGACCTTCTGATCACCACCATGGACGCCAGCATCGACTGGGATGCCTACATCGGGATGGTGGGGCCCCATGGTCGGATTCACGTCGTGGGAGCGGTCATGGAGCCCATTCCGGTCGGAGCCTTCAGTCTGATCATGCAAGAGAGGTCGATTTCGCCGGTCGACACGGTATCGCTCCGAAGACCGAGCACTTTCCGATCGAGTCGATCAACGAAGCCATCGATCACCTGCTCGCCGGCAAGGCGCGGTACCGGTTGATCCTCGATCTTCCCGCCTGAGGGGTCTTCGAATCAACGAATGGGACGGGTGGACTTGACCGCGGGGGCGGTTTGCGATCATCATTGACACCGGTCAGCCGCCTTCACGGCTGGCATTCCCCCC
>CAJWFU010000074.1:0-7871 GCA_913031315.1 uncultured Phycisphaerae bacterium
ATCGCGGTAGCCCGGCAACCCGCCGCGGACGGTCGGCTTGAAATGTTGATCGTCGCCGGGAATGCAACCCGGATCAGCACGCATCTCGAACCACTGCTTGAGGCGGGTCTCCGTCCGATCGCGGTCGAGCCGGGATTCCTGGCCGCCGGTCGAGCATTCGCCCGGCGCTCTCGCCGTGATGCGGAACGGGAGTCCGTTCGTCTGGTGGTTTCCGTCGGAGCCGCGAGCACCTGGTTGGTCGTCATGCGTGGCGATGCCGTGGTCTTCGTGAAATCCGTACTGGTGGGTGCCGACGACTTCGACCGGGAACTCGCCCGTGAACTTCGAATCGAGACGGAAGAGGCACGGCGGACCCGGATCGACGCGACCGAGGGACGTCTTGATGGTCTGGTCCACGAAGCGGTACGGGATTCAGTGAGGCGTGCAGCGCGTCCGGTCGTGGAAGAAGCGGCCATGGCCCTTCGGTACGCCACGGTGGCGGCGCGTCTCGGGCGTCCCGATGCGATCCATGTGACCGGTGACGCCGGCCGAGTGCCGGGTCTCGCCGATGCGTTGGATGCCGCCGTTCCGGGCGTTGCAATCGAACGCGATCTCAATCTCGAGGCCAGTCTCGATGGGGTTTCTGAAATCGCTGCTCATGGTGGTGCTCCCGCCTGGATGACGGCTTTTGGATTGACACTGCGGCCGGTGGCCGCCCGGGAGGCAGCCGCATGACTGGGCGTTTCATGGATCTCCGACCTCTTGATGTCCGCAACCGGGTTCGAGACGCGACCGAACGGTTGCGGGTCGCCCGTCTTGCCGTGGTCGCCGGCGGCCTGCTTTCGATCGCCTGGGCGAGTGGGGCATGGCGACTTTCCGTCGCCCGTGCCGATCATCAGAACGCGACGATTCGGGCCGAAAACGTCGTGGGAATGGAAGCGGAACTCGCGGAAACGCGAGCAGACCTCGAACGTTCCGGCCGCGAACTCGCGGCCTGGCGGACCGTCACCATGCCCTTTGGCACCGGCACGCTGATCGATTCGATCGTCGCCGATCTTCCGGCTTCCGCCACCCTGGACAACTTGATGCTGGATGCGGGCTCCTTGATCGCGATTCCGGCCGGAGGGGGTCGCCGCGGAGAGCCGACATTCCGCCGGGTGGAAGGTGAAATCGAAGGTTTCGCCGTCAGTGACGAAGCGGTGGCGGCCCTGGTCGATGCGCTTCGTTCCCGACCGTTCATGAATGGGGTTCGTGTGGTCACGACCCGGCACCGGGAGTTGACGGGCGAAGGTGAGGTCGCCCGGGAGTTTCGAGTGGCTTTCGAGCTTGATCTCGAAGCCGCCAGTCCGGCGCCGGTTGCGGCGCCCGACACCGCCGAAGGGGAGAACGGCCGATGAAAATCGATCCCATCATGAAGCTTGCCGCGATTGCCGGTGGAGCCGCACTGCTCGCCACCTGGTTTGGAGTTCGCCCATTGCATGTCCGGGCGTCCTTGATCGAGGACGAAGCCGCCACGCTGCATCTAAGGGCCTCCGAAGAGACCGTCCCCGCCGCGAGACTCAATGCTTTTCGGCGGGAAGCCGACCGTCGAGCGGAGATGCTCGATCAGGAGAAGGTCTTTGACCTTCCAGTGGGACCGCCGGATCTCGCCGGCGTCATCCGACGGCTTTCGCTGCCGATCGACGGAATACGGGTCATCGATCAGACGTTCACGGCCGGTCGCTCGGTATCAGCGGGACTCGGATCGCCTGAATGGTGGCGTTCTTCGCCCGTGCAGGTCGAGCTGGTCGCCGACTGGCCTTCCATTCGACGGCTTCTGGGCCTGATCGACGAACTCTCCACCCCGGTCCGCACCACGACGATCGAAATCGAACGCCTCGAATCGGAACCGGGCATCGCCCGACTTCGACTCGAGCTCGACGCATTGCACCTCGTGGATGAGGCTCCGGGTGGTTTTCCGGCCGCTGATTTCGACCAGAACTTCGCCTTGGGAATTCGACGATGACCACCGGAACGAACCTTTCGCAGATCATGAATCGACTGAGGGTCACCACTCATCGGTTCGCAGGTCGTCTGGCTCGTCGGGAAACGGTCCTCGCGGCCGTGATTCTCGCAGTGCCCGTGGTCGCCCTGGCTCAGCCTCTCGGGCTGCTGCTCTGGGCGCGAATGCGGATTCTGACCTCGATACCCCGCACCGCGATGGCGACCGAGGAGCTTCAGGCTTCGACGGTTCCGGTCGACGTGGAGGTCTTCCCGGACCTCCCGTCAACCTCGCCGGAACCGGTCTCCTTGCGCGATCCTTTCGCCATCAGTCGACGCCATTTCCCCAGATCCTCCAATTCGACCTCCGAAACATCGGTTGGACCCAAGTCGGGCTCTCAGTTGGTCGAGGACACCCTGGAGACGACGGAATCGATCCGTCAGCGGCTCATGCCCGTCGTCGATCGTCTCGAGGTTCAGGGCCTCATGCCCGGTCGTGGCTTCGCCCTCATCAATGGGCAGGTGCGGCGGGTGGGGGAGGAGTTTCCCGGAAACGTCGTTGGAACGACGTTTCATCTCGTAGGGGTTCGGAAATCCGCAGCAGTCGTGCGGATCGAAGGCCTCGAGTTCGGCATCCGACTGGACGGCGGGGGCACCGGATCCGTCGACATCCGCCCGTGAAGGGCGAGGAGTTTCTGGGACCATGAACCAAATCATCAGCATCATCATGCCGCGATGGATCGCCGCCACATTGAGCCTTGCCGTGGTTTTCGGAGGATCCGCAGTCGCGGCTCCGCTGCAGGACGATGGAGCGGGATTCGATCCGGGAGAGGAACTCCTCGATCTGGGTGGAGTTGAGGTCGACGAGTTCGACACCTTCAACATCCAGGTTCAGGACACCGAGCTTGCCCAGGTCCTTCAGATGCTCGCCTTGCAGAGTGAAAGGAACGTGATCGCCAGCCGGAACGTTTCAGCGGTGATCAGTGCGAACCTGTTCGACGTGACGTTCTACGAAGCGATGGACGCCATTCTCAAGCCCAACGGTTTCCGATGGGTCGAGGAAGGCAAGTTCATCTACGTCTACACGCAGGAGGAATTCGCTCGCATGCAGGCTCTCGATCGAAAGACCGAGAGTCGAATGTTCGAGCTGGAACACCTCTCCGCGAAGGATGCGAGCGAATTCGCCACCCCTCTGCTCTCCGATCGAGGCAAGCTCAGCTTCATCGGCGAGGTGGAAGGCGGCATCGAACAGGACCTCTCCAACATGGGGGGGGATGACTGGGCGAAGTCCGCGATTCTCGTGGTCAACGACTATCCCGAACAACTCGAGCGGATCGCGGAATTGCTCTCCGAGATCGATACCGCACCCCGGCAGGTCGTGGTGGATGCCACCATTGCCAGCGTCCAGGTCTCGGAATCGGACGCCTTCGGCGTGGATTTCGCGCTGATCGGCAATCTCGACGTGACTCAACTCGTGAATCCCCTCGGACCGGTCACCGACCTTCTGCGGGGCAGTGCTGAACCGCCGGGTGGTACGGCCGGTTCCGTACCCACTCCGGTCTACGGTGGGAGCAACGGTCTGCCCGCCTACGGTGCGCAGGCCACTCCCGGCAACGTGGCCAGTGGTCCGGCGAACATGAAGCTGGGTCTGGTCGCCGGCGATGCCGCGGTCTTCATTCGCGCCCTCGACACCGTGACCGACACCATGGTTCTCGCGCGACCTCGACTCATGGCCTTGAACCGACAACGAGCTCAGGTTCTGGTCGGCCAGCGGGTGGCCTATCTTTCAACCACTTCGACCGACACCACGACGACCCAGACGGTTCAGTATCTGGATACCGGTGTGCGGCTGATGTTCCGGCCCTTCATCTCGAAGGACGATTCCATCCGCATGGAGCTGTACCCGAGTGTTTCGAGTGCCCAACTCCGGCCTGTGACTTCGGGCCAGGTTCCCGGTCAGCTTCTGGTGCCGGATGAGTTCACCAACGAGATCTCGACCAACGTCAAGGTCGCCGACGGCCAGACGCTCGTCCTGGGTGGTCTGTTTCAGGAGGAAACCCGGGTCACCAACAGCCAGGTTCCGTTCCTCGGTGACATTCCGATCCTCGGAGCCGCGTTCAGCGGACACGACAACGACGTGACTCGTCGTGAAATCATCTTCCTGATCACTCCGAACATCGTCGAAGACAGTCTCATCGAGAAGTCCGGTCGAGCCGGCGTGGCCTTCGTGAACAGCCTTCGAGCCGGCATGCGTGAGGGTCTTCTGCCCTTCAGCCGGGAGAAGATGAGCTCGAAGCACAACCAGGCGGCGTTCGAAGCCAAGAAGAGTGGCGACAAGGACAAGGCCCTCTATCACCTCGACAACTCCCTGCGTCTGAACCCCGCTCAGCCTGGGGTTCGACAGCTGCGGGCGGAACTCACCCGATCCGATTCCGGCGAGTTCTACGACTACGACATCTGGAACCGCATCATGCAGAGCCAGATCCGAGAAATGAAGGAGCAGAAGGCTGATTCGGCTCGACTGGATGCTCCGATCGATCCGCTGGCGGAAGTCGATGCCCAGAAGACACCCGAGACCATCACGGCGGCGACCGGTTCCAGCCGTGAGGAACGATTCGTGGATCAGATGGTGGCCGAACTCGATCTTCCGATCGCCGAGCCGATCGAGGAGACCGTGGTGGTGGTCGAAGCGACCCCGATGCGCGTCGACGAGGCGTTCGCATCGGACCTCGCGCTCGAAACGACCGCGGATTCCGGGCCGGTCTCCGAAGAGATCGTGGCGGCGGCCGCCGAAGTCGTCTCCGACGAGCCTCCGGTGCCGATGGAAACCGAACTCGCGACGGCCGACGTCGATCTGGCTCCGGTGGTCGAGGAGAAGAAGCCCGAGCCCTTCACCAATGCCGATGCCCTTCGGATCGCCGGTCAGACGCAATTGAAGATCGTCGCCGGACCGGCGCTCTCCGGCTGGGGACGTCTGTGGTGGTTGGCCCGGCTGGCCGAAGATCAGGCTCGGATCCTCCGCCCCGCAGAGGCTCCCGCCTCCGCCATCGCGACCGTGAACGACCAGGAATGAAGCAGGATCCGGTGGGGGCCCCGGTCTGATGACCCGGGCGCCCGCCGAACACCGAAGACCCCCGATCCGATCCGCCGGAAAGTCCCGGCTCGCACCACGGATGATCGACATGACCTACGAAGAAAACACCGTCCGAACCCCCGCCAATGTCCTCGTCCGCTGCTCGCTTCTGTTTGCGATCGGTACGGGGGTCGTCCTTGCAAGTGGTTGTACCGGTCCCACCAAGCGTGGAATCGAGCAACGCGCGATCGCCCAGAAGAAGTTCGATGCGGTACGAAGTCGGGTCGACTTCGACCAGGCGAACCATGCTTTCGAGTCAGGGAACTTCATCGAAGCGAAGGGTCACCTCGAAGCCGCGATCGACAAGTTCGATGGCGAGTCCTCCTACTGGGTCCTGCTCGGTCGTCTGTACCTCGAGACCGGTGGACTTCAGGATGCGCTTCAGAGTTTCCGAAAGGCGGTGGAGATCGAGCGTGACAATCCCGACGCTCACTACTTCAACGCCATCGCGTTGGAACGAGTGGAAAGACCTCTCGAGGCGGTCGAGTCCTATCTCACGGCCCTGGAATATGCGCCTTCGAACAGCAAGATGCTGGTGGCGGCGGTGGATGTCATGATCGGCGCCGACATGCTTTCCGAGGCCGATCGGATTCTTCAGGAACATCGAACTGAATTCGAAGATGACGCCGCCGTGCTTCATCTTTCCGGTCGTCTGGCCATGATGGAAGAGCGATGGAACCAAGCCGCCGACGAATTGGAGAAGTCGGTCCTGCTCGATGACTTCCGATCGGTGGACGCTGGAGGATCTCGCCCGGGCCCAGCTCGCGGCGGGACGAACGCAGGCCTGTCTTTCGACCATCACCCGTCTTGAAGACACGGTCGAGGATGGGGATCGGAACGCCGAAATCCTTCGTCTTCGTGGTCGTTGTCTCGCGGATGGCAACCGAATCCGTGAAGCCCGGACCACGCTCCGCGACCTGGTCAATCTTCATCCGGACGACGTCCAGGGTTGGATCGACTTCGGGCTGGTATGCATGGCGGTCGAGGACTATCGCCATGTGCTCCGATCCGGCCAGCGACTCGCGGTACTCGCGCCCAATCGCTTCGAGGGGTACTTCCTCCTCGGTCAGGCCGCGCTTCGGAACCACGATCTTGATTCCGCGGTCAAGCTTTTCGCTCGGTCTTGTGAACTGGCACCCGAACGAGATGAGCCGCAACTCGCGCTCGGTATGACTCATGAACTTCGTGGCGAATACGGACAGGCCTACCGGGCCTACGCCGCACTGGCGAAGCGTCGGCCCGACGACGCCGGTGTTCATGGTCTGCTCACCGGTGTGGGCGACGCACTCGACGACTGATCCCTCCCGGATCGCTCGGAGAAACCCCGCATGCCGGAACTCTTCACCATCACCATGATCATGGCGGCGCTCGTCGTCGGGGTTTTTCTCGGTCGGCATTTCGCCGGTCGTCGATTGGCCGCCGCTTGTCGCGATGCGATCCGAGACGATGAACGGGATTTCGTGGGCCTGCCGGATCCTCTGGCCGATCTGGTTCTCGACTTTCAGACCCGCTTGGAGGCGGTGCGGCGCGAACACGTCCTGGCTCGTCGGGTGGCGACTGAACGCGCGGACCGCGCATCAAGGGTCATGCAGGGACTCGAGGATCCCGTTTTGATCATCGAGCCGGGCGGGGAGGTCCGGGAGTTCAATCACGCCGCTGGCGCCTTGACGGGAGTGAAGGCCGGGACCGAGGTCAATTCCGTCGAGTCCCTGCTGCCCTGCCGAGTGGCCGCCCGGGAGATCGAGGACCTGGCACGTGGACTATCGGAAACCGAGCTCGGAGTGGTTCGTCGAACCAATTTCACCTTCACCGCTCAGGATGATGCTCGAACGATTCGAGATTTCACGGTCACGATGCGACGCCTGGACGAGGCTGATCGGGTGCTGGTGGTGATTCACGAGACGACGCGGGAACGAGAGATCGCCCGCATCAAGAGTGAATTCGTCGCCAAGGCCAGTCATGAACTCCGGACGCCGCTCAGTTCGATCCGGGCGACCCTCGAAATGCTCGAGGAAGGGGATCTCGATGAACTCGAGACCCGGACGGAGATGCTCGGCATCGCGACCGAGGAGACCGGCCGACTGGGCCGCCTGGTGGAGGACATGCTCGACATCAGCCGAATCGAGGCCGGAGTGGCTCGGCCTCGAATCGAAGCCGTCGATCTGGGAGAAGTCGCGGCGGAAGTCCTCGACGGGCTTCGTGCGGCTGCGGACCGGAAGTCCCTGGATCTCTCTCTCCGCCTCCGAGACGAAGGCCTCGTGGTGGAGGGTGATCGTGAGATGTTGGCCACGGTGATCGGGAATCTGGCCGGAAACGCCGTGAAGTACGTTCCGGACGGGGAGCGGGTGGTGGTGGAGATCGCTCCGGACGACCTGACCCGATCCGTGGTGGTCACGGTGACCGATACGGGGCTGGGAATCCCCCCAGAGGACGTCCCGAGGATCTTCGAGAAGTTTTATCGGGTCGCCCGATACGAACGGAGGGCCCGTGGAAGCGGTCTTGGGCTGGATCTTTGCCGAAACATCGTGGAGGAAGTTCATCAGGGTCGAATCGGAGTCGATTCAACCATTGGCGAAGGAGCCCGTTTCTGGTTCGGGGTCCCGGCCAAACATGCCTCCATTCTGGCAGCCTGATGAACGATCACCAATCCACGAATGTTCCGGTCATTCTCGTCGTCGATGACGAAGCACACATCGTCCGCGTGGTCGCCTTCAAGTTGCGGGCCGCCGGCTTCGAGGTCCTTGAAGCCGCCAACGGCGAAGAAGCACTCGACCGCGTC
>CAJWFU010000075.1:0-7857 GCA_913031315.1 uncultured Phycisphaerae bacterium
TCAACGAGTAGGTGACGTGAAGCGAAGGCGTCTGGTTCCACTGCGACACGTTCTTCATCCCCAGAGGCTCGAAGAGGTAGGCCCCCCAGACGCCGGTGGGCATGTCGTTGGTGTACGCGTTCTCGATCGGGAGCAGCACGAAGAACGGCGCCGCGATCACGACCTGGAGCATGAACAACGCCATCGGCGGCACTGCCTCCCGCGCCGACCGGAACAGGAACACGATGCAGATCACGGCAAGATCGAGCGTGAAGTAGAGAGGAAGGATCCAACCCTGGAACGGAATCCGCCCCTCCCATTCGAAGGTGAGTGGCAGTCGTCTCCCCCAGAGGTCGCTCAACTCGTGAGCCCCGCTCCAGACGATCGAGAATCCGATGAAGTACAGGATCGCGACCAGCAAGGCGCCAGGTCTCCCGGACGGGAACCTGTCCATCCAACGCTTCGATTTCTCCCGGCCTTGATTCATCGGATTCCGCCACGGGACTGGTTTTCGACGATCGTACCGACCGCAACACCTCGTTGCCTCGCCCGCCCACCGCCTCCGGATGCCTGCCGGTAGGGTCTTGGCATGGATGAACACGGCACGACCAACGAAGCGGGGCAGAAACGGATCATCTCCGGGTTCAGCGCGACCGGCATCTGCGTCGCCTCCATGATCGGGATGGGCATATTCACGGTGACCGGCGTCATCGGATCGGACCTCGGTTCCACCACCAACCTCCTGCTGGCCTGGGTGATCGCAGGGGTCGTCGCCCTTGCGGGCGCTCTGACCATCGGCGAGCTGGGCGCGATGCGGCCGAAGGCCAGTGCGCAGTATGTGATCGTGCACGAGAGCCTCGGGCCGACCTGCGGCTATCTCAACGGCATGATCACCCTGTTCATCGGGTACATCGCCGCCCTCGCCGCGATCGAGATCGTCGCCGGCGAGTACATCGAGGACCTGGCGCCCTGGACCGAACCCAGGACCACCGCGACCGTGCTCCTGCTCGGCCTCGGGGTGATCCACGCGATCACGGTGATCGGCGGCAAGCGGTTCAACGACGGTCTGGTCGTCCTGAAGGTCCTCGTGATCGTCGGCTTCATCGTCGCCGGCCTTTTCATGTCGGTCGAGCCCATGATTCCGGACGCGGCCCTGATCGAAGCGGCGAGGACGATGCTCCCGGACTCGGCCCTCGGAACGATTCCGATCAACGCCGAGCCGGCCGAGGTGCTCGCGCATCTCCGCGATGCACCGTCACCACCAGTCTTCTCCGCGGCCATCGGACTCGCGGTCATCACGATCTCGTTCGCCTACCTCGGCTGGTCGACGGCTGCGGAGGTCGCCGGTGAGATCCGCGACCCCGGGAAGAACCTACCCCGCTCGATCATCGGAAGCGTGGTGGTCGTCGGAGGCCTGTACCTCCTGATGAACGTCGTGTATCTCCGGGTGATCTCCCCCGCCGCGATGCTCGAGCTCGACCAGAACGGCGACATCGTTCCGATGGCGAACATCGGCGCGATCACGGCCCGTCATCTCTTCGGAGACGTCGGCGGCCGGCTCGTGATCGGGATGATCGTGGTCCTCTTCATCTCGACCCTCAGCGTGTCGGTGATGACCAGTGGACGCGTGGTCGCGGCGATGTCCTGGAAGGGTCAGCTTCCGACTTCGTGGGGCATGCTCAACCGTCGAGGCGCTCCCACGCTCGCGATCATCCTGATGACCGCTGGCACCATCCCCCTGGTGTGGGCCTCGGGGCTCAAGGCGCTCCTCGAGTACGTCGGCATCCTGACGACCTTCGCGGTGTGTCTCACGATGCTCTCGGTCATGGTCCAACGAGTCCGGGCTCCCGACCTGCCCCGACCGTTCCGGATCCCGCTGTACCCGATCCCACCGCTGCTTTCGCTCGGGCTGGGCATCTGGTTGATCGTGACCTCGGCGATCGAGGACTGGATCCCGGTCCTCGCCTCCATCGCGACCCTCGTCGTGATGCTGGTGTTCCGACCGTTGCTGAACCGGCAGGGCTTCAGGACCTGAGCAGGATCCGTCCGGTTCGCCAGATCGTGACGAGACGGCTTCCGCCGACGCCGGGGGCCGATCGATCCTGGTTCAAGATCTCAGTCCGCCGGGTACTGGGCGACCTCGCCGTCGTCACCCGATTCGATGAGACGGCGGTACACCTTCGCCAGCTCCGCGGCGGGGATCCCAACCATGCCGGAGAAGAAGTCGAGGACCCGTTGCGGTGATTCCTCGACCAGCCCGGGCGAGACCAGGCAGGTCCGGATCGGCCGGGATTCGGTCGCTGCCGCCCCGACGAAGGCCCGGATCGCGGCATTGACCATCGAAAGATGACTCATGCCCGGCATCGGGTGTCGGTCGAGAAGCCCGCTGGTCAGCACGACGGCACCGCCGGGTCGAACGAACCGAGGGGCCGCCTTCGCCACCGCGATCTGCCCCAGAAGCTTCGGTCGGAAGGCATCGAGGGCCTGAGAGAGGTCGAGTTCGTCCAAGAGACCGGGCATTCCGCCTCCGGCGCAGACCACCACCGCATCGAGCGATGGCTCGGCCGCCAGACGGCCCACGAACGTCTCGATGCTCCCGAGATCCGCGAGATCGACGGATGGATCGGTGCTTCGCCCGGACGACATCACCTCATGATCGGACGACAACTCCCGAACCACCGCACGGCCGATGGTGCCATTGCCACCGATGACCAGGATTCGTCGATCACTCATGGGGGCTCTCCTCCAGGAAAGGTGGTCATCCTACCGAGCGGATCCGGCTCGACCGTCTTGAACCACGGACACGTGCCGATCCACGATCCCGGTGAGGACCCCCTCCGAACCGAATCGGAAGAAGTCCTTGTGATCCGACAGATCGACCCGATCGACCTCGACGCCACCGAGTGCCAGTCGATGCCAGGCCGCGAAGCGTCGATCCCGCCCCCGCCTGGATACGAGTCGCACCGCGATTTCCGCCGCCCGGGGCCGGTGCGCACCCAACGCATCGATCAGCAGTCCTGCGTACTCCCGGTCCCGGGAGTCCGGGAGTCGACCTCGGGGATCCCGCGAATCAGGCAGCAGGCTCGGCCCGCGATCCTTCGTCATCCGACGACCGAGAGCACGGAGGGGATCGAGGTTCGACATCGAGTCGATCGCGGCATTCATCGTGTGGCGGAAGCGATCCGGGAACGCCCCGTCGACGTGGATCTCCGGTTCGATCAGGATCGGCATCGGCAGATCGATGCCTCGTCGACGGCACGTCGCCGCGACCTCGAAGGCGATCCACCCACCGATCGAGTATCCGACGAGAATCGGAGGCGATTCGCCCGTGCCCTCGGTCACCAGATCCACCACGTCCGAGATCAGATCGCTGAATCGCCCCGGGCCGCGGCCGCGATCGAGGACGGATCGACATCGATCGAGATCCAGATCGATCGCTTCGACCGTCGCCCTCGCACCCAGCGGAGCCCAGATGTGTCGCAGCGTCGCCTCCCCGTGAAGACCGGGCAGGAAGAGGACGGTCGGTCTGCCGGGTCGTTCGATCACTCCATGACGACGATGCCCGTTCACGATCTTTTCCACCACGCCATCGGATGCCGCCTTTCGAAGGCGTTCGGAAAGATCTCCGATGTCCCGAGCGGCATGCACCAACGTCAAGGGAAGCGTTCGGCCGCATGACTCCTCGAGGATGGCGTGCAATCGCATCGCCCCGAGGGAATCACCGCCAAGCTCGAAGAACGAACGGGACGGATCGTCGACCCTCCGTCCGAGCACCCGGCCCACCTGCGCCGCCATCCAGTCGGGGGAATCGAGGTCGACGACCAGCGGCGCCTCGACCACCATCTCGGCGAAGAGTGAACGAGCGGCCATGCGGTCGGTCTTGCCGGAAGGGGTCCGAGCCAGTGATTCCACGAATCGCCACCGGCGAGGAATCGCATACCGGGGCAGGACGGACTCCAACCTCGCCTCCATGTCGCTGATCCAGGCGTCGGTCTCGATCTCCATCGATCCGGTCTCCACGACCACCCCGAGGATCCGATCGGTCCCCACCCCGATCGCCAGCACGTCGATCTCCCGCCCTTCCTCGATCCGGTTGATCGCCTGGCGAACCTCGTCCAGCTCGATCCGGTAGCCACCGATCTTCACCTGATCGTCGTTTCGACCGCCGAAGAGAATCTCTCCATCGAGAGTCCAGGATCCACGATCACCGGTTCGGAACCACCGCCCTTCCGCTCCCGCCAGCGATCGAAAGCCTCCCTGGTCCTCGTCGGTCGGCATGTACCCGAGGGCGACCTGTTCACCGCCGATCCAGATCTCCCCCTCCACGCCCGGTGGCACGCGTCGCGCCCCCTCGTCGAGAATCCGGATCTCCGTTCCCCGCTCCGGTCGACCGATCGGGATCGAGTCATGATCGGTCGATGTCGCGTCGATGACATGAGCCGTGACCGTCACGGTGGTCTCGGTCGGTCCGTACCGGTTCATGAGGCAGATCGATGCATCCGTCAGCTCGAGCCAGTTTCGAATCAGATCGGGATCCGCCACGCTTCCACCGATGTCGACGTGGCGAAGAGTCTCCGGAATCGGTTGATCGATCCGCGCGACGTGTTTCATCCAGGCCGACCACAGCGCCGTCGCGCAGCCGAATCCCGAGATCGCACGTGAACGGAAGGCCTGGGTCAAGGATGCCGCGCTCGCGAGATCGGCACGATCGAGCACCACGATCGTGCCACCCCGGACCGCCGGATACAGGACTTCGGCCGCTGAGGAATCGAACGCCACCGACGACGTCCATGCCGATCTCTCGTAGGCCAGGGGGTGAATGGCCTCGGCGACCGTCTCCAGGTACTGATCGAAATTCCGGTGGGAGAGCCGGACGCCGCGCGGAACGCCGGTGCTTCCCGAGGTGAAGAGCACGAACGCCACGTCGTCCGGTTCGGGCCGACCGATGCCGTGAAGCACCTCACCCGACTTCCCGGTCGATGGAGCGGCGGAGATCCAGTCCATCGAATCGTCGGGCATGGCGCGGCCGGGCTCGGTCACCCCCACTTCCGTTCCAAGAATGTCCAGGATGCGTCGGACGCGATCGTCGGGGGCGAGTGGATCGAGCGGCACGAATCCGGCACCCAGGCAGAGCACCGCCATCATCACTGCCACGAAGGGTGTGCCACGATCCAGAGCCACCGGAACAAGATCACCAGCGACGACGCCGGCGAGGCGGAGCCGGGTCATCCAGGCCTCCGTCAGTTCGGCCATCTCACGATCGGTGGCACCACCGTCCGCGACACAGTCGACGAAGACCCGGTCGGGATCGGCGGCACGCAACCGTTCCATCAGGACCGCCATGAACGATTCCGGCGCGGGAATCGACTGGCTCCCCTCCCATGACCGGACCATGGATGCGGTGCCACCGACGACTCGAGGCAGGCCGCCCATCGGAACATCCGAGGTTCTCTCGAGGGCTCCGCACCGGTGCTCATAGAGATCAGCGAAGGTACCCATCGCCCACTCCGGACCGGTCACCGACCAGGTTCCGTCCGTCGCCCGACGGAAGGTCCAGCAGGCGGGCGGTCCCGGGTCCGGAGTGTTCTCGAGCACGCGGATCGGCAGACGCCCGGGATCAAGCAGTGGCTTCTCACCCACGCCGATCCGGTCGAGGATGTCCGCCAGGAAAGGTCCTCGACGACGGGTCTCGGCGAGGGCCGCCTCGATCGACTCGGCCAGGCGACCCATCCCGGTGGTGGGATCGATCGGCACCTTCACCGGCGCCAGAGGGTGGAGCAGCGACGTGACCTCCGGATCGACGCCGGGGCCGACACCTGCCCGGAGCTCCGCTCGACTCCAACCCAAGGCGAACTGGATCGAATCGTCGCCGTGGATCGCATGACAGGCGACGAGCCCGCAGATCAGGTGCTCGAGGCCGTCGCCAAGCACCATCTCCCCGGAATCACCCGACCCCATCCAGTCGCCGGTCTGATCGAAGGCACCCAACCGCATCCGCCACCAGAGTTCGGTTCGAAACCTCGCGGCATCCCAGCGCTCGATTGCCAGAAGCTCGGCCTCGTCCCGTACCGTCATCCGAAGACCGGCCCCCTCGATCGCCCTGACGGGTGGCTCGCTCCGGTCGACCACCAGGCAACCATCCCCACATCGGACATGAAGTCGTCCGTCGTCGCCCGTCCACGTCGCACCGGGGGCCGATTCAGGGTTCGGACAGTCAAGGTCCTCGCAGGCCGATGCCCCGATCAAGGCATGCCACCGGTCGTCGAGTCGGAATCTCGGCCGTCCCACGTAGTTCGGGTACGGACCGAAGTCGTGGGCATCGACCACGCGTCGAATGGAAGCGACGGGCGACCGCCAGTCGGTCTCGATGCCTCGACGGCACCAGTTCTTGCTTCCAAAACACGTTCGCAGGGATGAATCCTGGGCTCGAGCGTCCGGCGTCTCCTCGCAGAGCAGGGGCATCAGTCGCTCGAAGGAACGACGCCCGGCCTCCACGCAGCGAACCTGCAGCGCGAGGGCGGTGTCGTCGGCTTCGATCGGAACCGATTCGGTGACCAGAAGATCTCCGGTGTCGATGCCCTCGTCCACCAGGTGCCAGACCACTCCGTGCGCGGTCGCGCCGTCGAGCAGGGCGCGGGTCGGCGCATACAGCCCCGCATATCCGGGCAGGGGTCCATCATGGAAGTTCACCACCCCCCGAGCGGGGTGTTGAAGCACCCTCGGAGGCAGGATCCGCAGGTTGAAGACGCTGAGTATCCAGTCGCAGGGGACCTCGAGCATCACATCGAGATCGGCATCGACGTCGAAAGTCGGAATCCCCCTCGATCGACACTCGCCCGCGAAGGCATCGCTCGCCGGAAGGCAACCGACCACCTCGAAGCCGCGCTCGATCAGTCGCCGAAGACAGCCGTCGGCGACCGCGGCATCACCGATCAACTGCACTCGCACGGCACCGGTTGCATCTTCGCCCGTCATCTTCAACGCACCTCTCCCGGGTCATCGGCCACCGACCGCGACTTCCACGATCGCCATCGGAAGCAGGATCCCGATTCGAACACTGCTCAGGAACCGTCTTCAGAGCCAGCCTCGGGGGCCGCCTCGGGCTCGGCCGCCGGAATCACGATCTCCGCCGTGAAGACGCCCTTCGGGTCTCCTCGCTCGGCGAGGGTTCTCGTGATCACCTCTACCGTGCGGGGGACGATCCCCTTGAAGACCACCTGATCACCGCGATTGACGGTGACGGGCTCGTCCAGGTCGACCATCGAGTCGTCGAGCCTGATTCGAAGCCCACGTTCCCCGCCTTCGATGATGTCGATCACGTTGCCCGATCGTTCGACGACGATCCGCTCGCGTGCCTTCGGCTCATCGACCGCGAGCCAGTAGAAGCGATCGTGGGTGACGTCGTCCTGAAGCCAGACGATCCGGTCCGGACGGAGATCGCGTCGATGTCGGGCCATCCAGGGGACCGCCACCGCATCCTCCCGGTCCATCCAGTGCCCCTTGCCTTCATGGACGACCACCTCGTGCGGGTAGCCGCCGGCATCCTTCGCCGCGAGATCCGCGAGTTCCTTCTTCCAGCGGCGGGCGATCTCGTTCCGCTTGTACGCGCCGTCCTCGCCCCCCATGTGAAGGGTGAACGGAAGATTGCGGAGTCCGTCGGCCCGGGTCTCGTTCGGATGTCCCGCCATCATCGCCGCGGCGGCGAAGCGGTCCGCCATTCGCGGTGCGAGTTGATAGACGCCATCACCCCCGGCGGAATAGCCCATCAGGTAGATCTTGTCGGGATCCACCCCTTCGAAGACGACGAGGTTCTCGATCAGTCGATCGAAGAATTCATCCACGTGTCCCCGATGCCAGAGGTTCCAGGTATCGCTCGGC
>CAJWFU010000076.1:0-7847 GCA_913031315.1 uncultured Phycisphaerae bacterium
TACGGCTGGCACGGTGGCCGGTATGGTCACCGACAGTTCTGTCAGGTCCGCACCATCAGTCGGGCGAAGTCTTCGGACTGAAGTCCATTCGGGAGTTCCAGCATGCCGTTGCCCATCGCCGGTGAAGTCGAAGTCGTGGTCGAAGCGGCGAGTCCGCTCTCCATTCATGGGGATCTGTACGTCGATCTCGCCGTCCGGGTGCCCGGAGACGCCGCCGCGACGATGGCTCGCGTGCCGAACCACACCTTCGCACCGGGCGAAGATGGCGTTCGACGTCTTCCTTCCCCGGGAGATCGGCTGATCCTTCGAGTGCTGCTCGGCCAGGTCGATGGCGTTCGGCGACCGGACGAGGACTGACCATCCGCGTCGGGGCTCCGCCGGGTCAGGCGCCGCCGAGCGTCGCCTCCACCCGTTCCTCGATCGCTTCGTCCCAGGACAGATCCGGCCCTGCGACGTTCTCGAGAATCTGTTCCGGTCGGCTGGCTCCGATGATGCAGCTCGAGACCTCTTCTCGTCGCAGGCACCATCGCAGCGCGAGGTTCGAGAGCGGGACGCTCAGGTCGGCCGCGATCTCACCGAGCCGTCGCACGCGTTCGAGATTGGCATCGTTGAAACGGCGACGGATGAACTGCCCCTTGGTCTGGTGGGCCGCTCTCGCGTCTTCCGGTGTGCCGTTGGAATATTTTCCGGTCAGAAGACCCTCTGCGAGCGGACTGAAGCACACGTTCCCGAGGCCGCCGCGTCGGGTGGCGGGGAACACTTCGTTCTCCCAGTGCCGGTCGATCATGTTGTAGATGGGCTGGTTGGAAATGGGCCGGTACCAGCCCGCCTCCTCGCAGATCGAGACCGCCTCGTCGATCTGGGCGGCATTCCACTCGCTCACGCCCCAGTGGAGTGTCTTTCCCTGCTCCACCAGATCGTTCATGGCGCGACAGGTCTCTTCGAGCGGAGTTTCGGGATCGAAGCGATGGCACTGGTACAGATCGAGGTGGTCGGTGCGGAGCTTCTTCAGGCTTTTCTCGATCTCCAGAAAGAGATGCTTGCGGGAGAGGCCGCGATCATTGACTCCGGGAAACGGCCAGTCTTCTTCGTAGGGCCAGAAAGCCTTGGTGGCGAGAACGTAGGTCTCCCTCCGGAAAGGGGAGAGGGCCTCACCCACCACGGATTCGGTGGAACCGAGGCCGTACTGGTTCGCGGTATCGAAGAAGTTGATCCCGTTTTCGTACGCGGTCCGGTGCAGGAGCGAGGCGTGCTCGGCGTCACCTTCGTCGAGCGTCAGCCAGGAGCCGAGTCCGATTTCGCTCACCTGAAGCCCACTGCGTCCGAGTCGTCGATATTTCATGCCTGCATTCTTCCGAGTGACGGGTGCCGTCTTCGCCGCGTCGATGAGATTCGGCGGGCGTCGGAATTCTACGGGAACGTCGGTCTCGGCTACGCTCGTCATCGTCATGGATGCCGATCTCCTACTCAAGGTCTACGCCCTCGGCGCGTTCCCCATGTGGGATGAGGGCGCAGACGAGGTTCATCTGTTCCGTCCCGAGCCTCGGGCGGTGATCGAATTCGATGGTCTTCACGTTTCCAGAAGCCTGGAACGCGCGATTCGTCGTCGACCTTTTCGACTGACCTCGGATCAGGCCTTCGATCAAGTACTCGACGAGTGCCATCGCGAACGGGATGACGGATGCTGGTGCTCCCCGCAGATGGCCCTGGCGTATTCCGAACTTCATGACCGGGGCTATGCCCACAGTGTCGAGGCCTGGCTCGGAGATGATCTGGTCGGTGGTCTCTATGGGGTGCACATCGGAGCGGCGTTCATGGCGGAATCGATGTTCAGTCGCCCGGACCGGGGGGGGACGGATGCGAGCAGCATCGCATTGGTCGAGACCATCCGCGGGCTTGCTTCGGCGGATTTCCAGATCTTCGACGTGCAGTTCGAAAATCCACACATCTCGAAGTTCGGGGTGGTCGAGATCGCCGACGAGGAGTATCTCCGGCGATTCGAGCAGGCCGCGGTCAGCCCTCGGGACTGGCCGACGGTGGCCTTCAGTTCGGAACGGGCATGATCGCCCTCGTGGATCACGGGCCGTTCGGATCCACCACCCACCAGGTGTTTCCTTCCGGGTCCCGGAACGAGCCGAAGTCGAAGCCTTGATCCGGTTCGCGATGAGGCCCGTCGACCGAACCGCCATGGATGTGGACCTCGCGAAGAAGTCGTGAGACGTCGTCGGTCTCGATCTGGGGAATCACCGTCCCGTCGATCGCGGCGGCCTCCGGGGGTGCGGAGCCGATTCCGATCCGTACGCCACCGGTCGACTCCAGAGTCGCATACGGCAGCTCGTCGATTCGAGCCTTGATCTTGAAGCCCAGCGCCTTCTCGTACCAGACGAGCAGGGCCGCGAAGTTTCTCGCCAGCAGCACGGTCTCGCGCGGACGGATGATGAGTGGCGGCACGTCGTTCAAGGGTCGATTCCATCGGGGTTCGACGATCAGCCGTCCGCCGACGATGGCGGGGCCTCGATCTCGATCGTCTCAGGTCGTCGGGTGGGATCGTGGCCCTCGCCCTGATCCGCGACCGGGCCACCCCAGCCAGCAGAGGGCGGCGAGAAGCACGATCTGGATCGACCATCGGATCAGGTGTTCGTTGGTCGAGAGCCGAGTGCCGTTGAAGGGGAGATCGTTCAACCACATGTTGAGATTGGCCAGGGACATCGCGAGGACCAGCAGGGTCAGAAGGCGAGCCGACCATGATCGCGTGGGGGGAAGGGCGAGACCGATGCCCAGCACGATCTCCAGTCCACCGCTGGCGAAATTCCAGAATCGCGGCCAGCCGAGGTAGGTCGGCACGATCGCTTCGAAGGGTTCGGGATTCTGGAAGTGAAGCAGACCGATCCGGACGAAAGCCAGGCCGAGTCCGATCCCCAGCAGCAGTCGGAGAATTCGAAGCGTGAGGTTCATCGATTGATCCGGGGGCCGCTCAGTTGACGGTGCCGAGGCGTGCGACTTCGGCGAAGACCGCGGCGTAGAGACCCGCACAACCGGTGGCCACGAAGAGATGCCAGATGAAGTGATAGCCGCGGCGGTGATCCTGGAGATAGAAGACCACCCCGACCGTGAACGCCGTGCCGGCGGCGAGCAATGCGATGAGCGAAACCCCACCCAGGTTCTGGAACATGGGGACCACGGCGATGATGCAGATCCAGCCCATCACGAGGTACATCGACGTGGAGAGAATCTCGAACCGTCCGGTGAACCGGAGTTTCAGCAGCACGCCGGCGGCGGCCATCGACCAGACGGTGATCAGGATGCCGGTTCCCCAGGGGCCCCGCAGTCCGGTCAGGCAGATGGGGGTGTAGCTTCCGGCGATCAGCAGATAGATCGAAGCGTGATCGAGGACTCGCAGTCGACGCCGCCACGAGGGTGATCGGCTGGCGTGATAGAAGGCCGAAGTCCCGAGGGTCAGGATCATCGTCGACCCGAATATCAGGCATCCGACCAGAACCCAGGTGTCACCGTCGCCCGAGGCCTGAAGCATCAGGATCGGCAACGTGACGAGGGCGGCGAGACATCCCACGCCATGACTGACGGCATTCCAGTGTTCTTCACGTTCGCGCGGTTCGGTCGGCATCTCGCAGAGACTACCGGGCTCATTCACCGCCGGTCGTCGGATAGTCGAACTTCAATGGGTGACGAAGCTGGTGGTGCGCGGGATCGTCGATCGCGGCCTTGATCTCCTCGCTCAGCAACGACTCGAGTTCCTGGGCGGTCTCCGGGAAACCGATCCCTCGCCAACCGGGCTCCATGCCGGCACGAAGCACCACGACCTGCTGGTAGAACTCGACCGCGTCACAGTTCGGATCGCGGCAGTCGCCGGGGAACTCCGCGGGTCGACCCGGACAGTCGTTCTCCGGATGTTGCCAGAAGACGCATCGGGCCCGAGCCGTCTCGCGGGCGATCACCGAGGTCCAATCGTCGACGCCGAAGATCTCCGGATGCAGACGGCTGAGACCGAACTGGGTGATGAAGTGGTGGATCTCCTCGACCATGACCGCCCGCCCGCGAGCATCCGGACCCCCGGGAACCGGATCCAGCCACCACGAGGGGATCACGATGTCGTAGCCGAGCACTCGTTCAAGATCCGGGAGCTGATCACGTTCCCAATCCTCCTCGTCGACCGGCATCGCCAGCCAGGCGGTGGAGTGGTCGGCGAGGAGATCCACGAGGGCGGGATCGTCGGGGCGGCCGTCCTGATCCTGGTCGAGCATCTCGGCGAGCACGGCCACCGCCTGCCGTACGTAGGGCAGGGGCATTCGGTCGTCCGCGGCCAGGAGGACCCCGAAGGGCATCGCGACGCGAGTCATCCCCGCGGAGGCGAGCGAGTCTCGTTGACGCTGGTCCAGGTCGAGCTCGGGATCACGGCAGTCGTGGATCTCGATCGCCGCAGGGTTTGAAGGCGTCGCGGCGATCTCGGCCTCCGTCCGTTCGGTGGCCCTCGCTTCGGCGATGTCCCGGGTGTAGCTCTCCGAGATCCGTCCGAGCTCGAAGGCCAGGGGAAGACCCACGATCGACA
This sequence comes from uncultured Phycisphaerae bacterium, assembly GCA_913031315.1. GTDB lineage: Bacteria > Planctomycetota > Phycisphaerae > Phycisphaerales > SM1A02. Next base: position 4,568 of record CAJWFU010000076.1, read on the forward strand.
TCGCGAGGCCGATCACTGCGATCGCCACCCTGCGCGGGGCGGGAATCTCCGAGGTGAGGCGGACCAGGGTGAAGAGTCCGACGACGAGCAGGAGGGGGACGAGGATGGTCACGGCGTGGACTGCTCCGGTGGGTGTCGAAGGTCGTCCTCGGTCCCCGGAATCCGGTCGGGACCGTCGCTGCTCACCACGGGATCCCGGGCACCGCCCGGACCGGGTTCGATCCGGTACGCATTTCCCCACGAGTCCTCGTGGTGCGGCAGTTCCGGATGGCTCGCTCGGTTGATGCGGCCGGGCAGGGGCGTGGATCCGCCCGGCTGGGACTCCGACGTCTGCAGCCAGGCTTTGTGGATCATGGACAATTGGTTGGCCTCCTTCACCTGCTTCGCAATCTCCCGTGCTCTCGCAGTCGCGGGCAGCAGAAGACCGATCAGCAGCGGAATGACCAAGAGGAATTCGAGGATGCCGATCGCGCCGAGGACGACACCGGCTTTGGCCTTCGAGGAGCGGCCTCGTTGGGTGGCGATGATCGAGATGATCAGGCCGGGGATGGAGAACAGCCAGAGGCCGCACGTCGCCACGCCCAGGATCGAGAGCAGCAGCCCGGTCAGGCCGAGACCGTTCGCGGGAGCGTCGTCGGAAGTCGCGACCGACGGCGGGGACGAACTGGGAGCGGACGTCGAAGTTGGGGGGGTGTCGGCCATCGTTTCGTCCCAGTTGGTTGGAGCAAAGGGCAGGCGTATCCAGGCGTATCCAGGCGGATCAAGGACTGACCGCCGAAGCATACTCCGGGTGTCGATGACGGCACCGGATGGATCCTCGCCGCTGGAGCGGAGTTTCCTCTCGCACTTCACAAGAAGAATGCCATGGTTCGTGGATACCGCCCTGCATCAAATCCCTTCTTTCCGGAACCGGGTTCATCGCCTGACGAATCGACCTCCCCCGACCCCACGTACTGGATGTGGTTCCGGGAAGCATGAAAAGGCCTGCTGGGCGAGATGTCGGGCAAAGTCAAAAGGACACAAGGTCATGATCAAAGTGCCTTCGCGGATCTTGCTGGTGATTGGTGCGATCTTCTCTTCGACGACGGGAGCCTTCGCGGGCATCGATTCCCAGACCCTCGACGGATCCCTGATCCAAGGAGAGTTGTTCAACAATTCGCCGAGCGGGCAGCTCTTGGATTCGTTCTCCGCGATCGTCGATTCGGATCCCTTTTCCAATCCGGAGCATGTCCGGACCGTCGACGGCCAGCCCTTCGACGGATACTTCATCGATTTCCACGATTCGACCGCGAAGTTCTTCTATGCCTTTGCGGAATGGGAGGGGATCTTCTATCCGTATCCCGGTGTGACTTGGGTCTTCACGGATATCGATGACTCAATGGCTGATTTCACGGCCGTCTCGTTGGGGTCGCAATTCGGTGAGGAAGTCGACTGGACCCGGTTGGACATGGGCGTTCTCAACGAAGATCAGTTCTACGTCGACTTCGCGGGGATCGCTCAGATCCCGATTCGAAATGGCGACTTCTTCGACCTCGAGATCACCTTCGCCCCCGCGCCCGCCAGCGTGGCGCTGTTCCTGGGTGCTGGATTCGCCGGTCGCCGTCGTCGAACCTGAAACACGTTCCGGATCGCTCGCCGGTTCAGGCATGACGTCACCGGCGCCCGGATCGTTCGAGATGTTTCCACGGATCCGACACCCCTCGGATCAGCCGCTCAGTCCTTGGTGTTCTTCCCCGCGAGCAGTCGCTCCATGAGCGACTTCTTCTTCTCGATGAGGTCGGGGCTGACCCGGTGGCCGACGACACCGACCTGGCCGCACCATTGATCCTTCGGCGTCGCGATGAGCGCGCCGTCGACATCGACTCCGAAGTCCCGCCGGACGTCCGCGAGCGGGCGCTCGAGGTGCGGTTCGAAATCGAAATCCATTTTGAGGTAGTTCACGGTGGCATCGCCTCCACGTTCGAACGCGCGGAGCACGATGTCAGGCTTGAACTGGTTCTTCCACAATCGCAGACCCTTGTCGAACTGCAGGCCGACCTGGAACTGCGCGATGTATCCGATCAGCGCCTTGCCCATGTCCAGGTCCATCATCCCGCTGTCGAAGCCGATGACGCAGGTCTCGCCGAGCGGCGAGGTGGGGTAGCCCGCGATGACATGGTGCATGTCATGGGTGGTGAGCGAATTCGAGAAGAAGGCCCCCGGAGTGCCGGGAAGGGGGAAGTCGTTGTCGTCGTAGTACCGGATCAGTGTCTCGCCGAACGTGCCTTGTGGAAGCTTGCGAAAACCTTGGTACCGGGCGAGCTTCTTCTGGTCGCCGTCGACGTGGAGCATGCTTCCCGCGAACTTGAGGCCGCCCTGCCACAGTGGCGCTCCGACCTCGACCGAGAGCGGGCGATACAGGCAGATCGCCATGCCGGTGACCGCCTCATGGCTCAGCTGGTGAAGCCGCTTCGCGAAGGTCCGGTCGAGCCCGAGGGCTTCGCCGAGACGACCGACCGCATCGATTCTTTCCTGCTCGTGCGCCTCTTCCACGAAGGGGAAGATCCCGGCCATGTTCATCACTTCCATCGCCAGGTCGTGGTCGTCTCCGACGACCTCTCCGGCTCTGGAGATGGAGACGGTGGGGGCGTCGGGATCGAAGGTCGTCTGGAAGAGATGCTCCGCCATCGCGTGGAACGTCTCGATGTGGATCTCGTGGAGCGGGAACCGGCCATCGTCCGTGGCGACTTGCTTCAGCAGGGCGAGGATCGAGGCGGCTTGCTCATCACGAACTTGAAGAATTCGTTTCATGAATGACATCTCCGCATGCTTCAGATGCAGGCCATCGACGGATCTGGGGGGTGCCTGAGGGGTGGAAGGAATGGTCCGCCATCGCAGACCTTTCCACGGATCGGACCGAATGGTACCGGCTTCGGGCCGCCTTTGGTCGTTCAGTCGCGAAGCTCCTCGACCAACGTCTCTCGATCGCGACGCCGAGGGCCTGGTCGGTCTCTGGCACCCTGCCGGCATCAGAACGCCGTCGATGAAGAGACCGCTGCAATCAAGGATTCCGTGGTTCTCCATGTCCGGATCCTCGAGTGGAGAACGATCATGCTGGTCCCGTCTCCGGCGTCGTCCCCGGGCGTGGTGGAATGATCGTGCGATTCACAACCCCCGCGAATGTCAGAGAGGTGGCGACCGGTCGGTCATCCCGTTTTTCAGTACTTCGCGGGGATCGTTCAGATTCCGATTCGAAATGGCGACTTCTTCGACCTCGAGATCACCTTCGCCCCCGCGCCCG